>NZ_JAJEQU010000026.1:0-15879 GCF_020687575.1 Roseburia sp. CLA-AA-H209 | reverse complement strand
CCATGTTCAGATGCGCCTCGCTGGCACGTCCTGTGCCAGCGTTGCCGGATGCCAGACGAAATTCCCAGTGCCCCTAACAGCCCTTATCATGCATCCGCATTTCGGCGAACCGTTCAGTACTTTTGTCAAACATTGGAAAGACGGTTTTTATCACAGAAAGAAAAACATGCACTTTAGAACTGCGGTATTTTATAGCGAAAAAAGAAGCCCTTTGGATAATCAAAATTCAATCTGTTAGAAATTATTCTTTTTGCAATCGCTTATATATAGATAGTTAAAGTATAGCACTTTTTGCCAGGAAATATAATACAGAAGTTTGACAAAAAATGGATATTTGATATAATCCTGTGTGTGACGAATAATCCATGGAGATACGTGGTAAAATAGACAGGCAGCAGAGGAAAAAGAGAACTGGGAGTGAGGTTTTATTAATAAGCGGACAAAGCAAATATTGAAACTGGTTTTTGTAATTGCTATCGTAGCAATTATCATTTATACGTTCCGAGATTCAGCCGGACCAATTTTAAAGGAGCTTTCTACAACTGCACCTTGGGTGGTCATTACCATCTGCGGTGCCGGTGTTATGTATAATGTGGTAGAAGGATGGATTAATTATTCCTTCGCAAAGCAGTATAATCCACAGTTTACATACCGGATGGGTATAGAGAGCGCCTTTTATTGCTCATTTTACCGTGTGGCAACCTTAGGCAGTGGTGCCGGTGTGGCAGCGGTATATTATTTCAATGAAAAAGGAATTCCGGTTTTTCAGGGAACCGGAATGTATATGGTAGAGTATGCGATTCATAAAGTAACGATTGCGATCTTTTCCATTATTTTCTTCCTGTTAAATTTCGGATTTATGAAGGAACATTATTCCAAATATTTTAATCTTCTGATTGCAGGATATGTGTTGACGGCAGTGATAGCAACTGCATTACTTTTATTCTGCTGTTCAAAGAAGTTCCATGGAATTTTACTTTTCCTGGTGGACAAGCTGAACCGCAAAGGAAAATTCGATGCGCAGGCAGCCATGTTACGAGAACAGTGTGGCATCTTAGAGGATGCAGCAGGCATGCTTCTGACCAAGGGAAAACTAATCGCATCCATTGTAGCTAAGAATCTGTTGAAATTTGCATTCTGCTATGGCATACCATTCGTGATTTTATATCGGGAATATGGATTGACACTGTTACAGTCCTGGGCAGTTACTTCCCTTGCTTTTATGCTGGCAGCAGTCATTCCGTCTCCGGCAGGAATCGGTTCCTCGGAGTTTGTATTTACCGCATTGTTTACAGTATTGGTAGGAACCGGAGAAGCCGGTTCTGCGGCATTGTTATACCGTTTTGCAACATTCGTACTTCCATTTGTTATCGGTGGTGTGGTGGTATTACTGCATAAGCGTATTGACCGACGGATTGCAAAACGCAAGGCAGATAAGGCACAGCAGTAAGGGAAAGAGAAGGAATTAAGATGAAAGAAAGAAAAGGAATCAGTGGCAGCACACTGAAAATCATTGCGATTATAACGATGTTAATTGACCATATCGGAGCCGGAGTCCTTGGCAGACTGCTGGTAGTCCGTGGCATGAATGAGGCGGCAGATCTGAATGCATGGATTGATGCCAACAGTACCCTGGTAATTACATATCAGATGATGCGTTTTGTCGGAAGACTGGCATTTCCGATTTTCTGTTTTCTTTTAATCGAAGGCTTTGAACATACCCATGATGTGAAGAAATATGCACTTCGTCTGCTTTCCTTCTGCCTGGTATCTGAAATTCCATTTGACTTATTATTCAATGGAAAAATATTGGAATCCGGTTACCAGAATGTATTTTTTACACTGTTTATCGGACTGATGGTTATGTGGGGATTCCAGGTAGTGGAGAATCAGGAACGGTTTGCGAAGTTTAAGAAAGTTATTTTTGATGCGGGAATTCTTGCAGCAGGAATCCTTGCGGCAGAATTTTTAAATACCGACTATGCCGGAATTGGCGTTGCCTGCATCGTATTACTCTATGTATTCCGTAAGAAAAAATCCTATCAGCTGCTTGCAGGATGTATCGGATTTTCCTGGGAGCTTACCGCACCGCTGGCATTCATTCCGATTGCATTTTATAATGGAAAACGTGGACTTTCCCTGAAATACTTTTTCTACATTTTCTATCCGGCGCACCTTCTGATTTTGTATATCATCTGCTGGGCAATGGGAATGGGACCGATTGCAGTCGCATAGATTTCTTTAAGATTTTGTGAAGAGGCTTGCAAACAAAAAAGACCTGCGTTATAGTAGCGGATGGACAGAAGTTCTGTCACAGAAGAAGACGGCAGGATTGTAAGAAATGAATGAGAATAAAGCAGAAAGAAATGAAATAGAACAGAATAAGATTGAACAGAATAAAACAGAGCAGAATAAAAAATATTCAGTTAGACTTATCGGACTGGATTATAAGAAGACAAATATAAGAGCCGGACTCATTGCTTTTGCAGTGATGTTGGGCTTTTGTCTCTATGGTGGGGTAAATGTGCTACTGGCAGTTGCCGCAGGGCTGATTTATTTTGGAATCAAAAATCTTAGGATTACATTGCCGGAGAAAGCCAATCCTATCTGGGCTGCTCTTGAAATTTTCCTAAGTGCCATCATGACGGAGCATATGGTGCAGTATCTTTTGCTGGATGCAGAGCTGCGGGAGAAAATCAGTGTGAATCACACCCGATGGAATGTGCTCTGCTGCATGGTCTTTTATTTTGCCATGTTAGTGATTACAGCAAAGCCGAAGATTGCCTGCATGATAGGACATATTTTCCTTTTAAGCCTTGCAGGAATCAATTACTTTGTCTATCAGTTTCGTGGAAATGAATTTTCTTTCGGAGATTTGAAAGCGGCATCCACCGGACTTTCCGTAGCGGCAAATTATAAATTTGTATTGGAAGACCGGGCGGTCTATGTCATACTTTTTAGCATGATATATGTTGCCTTTATAAGAAAGCTGAATTTTGAATTTAAAAAGAAATGGATGCTCCGGATCAGTGCCTTTGCGGCAGCACTGGTGATGGGAATTTATGTGGGAATTGCCGCAGAAGATACGGTAATGGAATCCTGGGAACAGAAAGGAACTTACCGCAACGGCTATATCTTAAATTTTGTACTCAGCATCCGGGATTCCTTTGTGGCGGAGCCGGATGGATACTCAAAAGATGTGGTGGAAGAGATCTCCAAAGAATATCCGGCACTGGAGAATAAAGACTCGGAAGATGACCCGACCATTATTGTCATTATGAATGAGTCCTTTGCGGATTTGAGTGTGATTTCCCATTATGGATTTGAGACAACGGAAGAGGTAACACCATTTTTCGATTCCATGGACACCAATGTTATTAAGGGATATGCACTGTCTTCTGTCTTTGGTGCAAAGACACCGGATTCCGAGTGGGAATTTCTGACGGGAAATTCCATGGCATTCCTGCCAAGCGGCTCTGTGCCTTATCAGCAGTATATGTCAAAGAAACCGTATTCCCTGGTGAGCACCTTAAAGGAGCGGGGATATTCCTGCATTTCCATGCATCCTTACTATGCGTCCGGCTGGAGCAGAAACAAGGTTTATCCGTTGCTGGGCTTCGATGAGAGTCTCTTTATCGATGATTTCGACCAGACCAATATCATGCGGGAATATATTACGGACCAGGAATTATACAATAAAATCATTGACCAGTATGAGGAAAAGACTTCCGATGAAAAATTATTTATCTTAGGTGTTACCATGCAGAATCACGGTGGCTATACCGATTATTATGATAATTTCCAGAATACCATAAATCTTAAGAATCATTATTTCAGTGATGTGAACCAGTATTTAAGCCTGATTCATGAGAGTGACAAGGCACTGGAAAATCTGATTACTTATTTTGAAAATGTGGATGACAAGGTCGAAATCGTATTTTTTGGAGACCATCAGCCGAGCCTGAATAATAATTTCTATCAGTCCATGAATGGTAAAGGATTATCCGGTCTTACCTTGGATGAACTGCAGGAATTATTTACAGTACCATTTTTTGTATGGACGAATTATGACAGTGAAAGTAAAGATGTGGAACTGACCAGCCTGAATTATCTTTCCACAATGACCTTACAGCAGGCGGGTATTGAACTGCCGGCATATAACCAGTTCTTAGCAGACTTACAGGAAGAGATACCGGCAATGAATTCCAGAGCATTTTATTCGAAGAGTCAGGGCGAATTCCTGCATTATTCCGATGCGCAGGGAGAAGATGCAGACCTTCTGAATCAGTATAATATCCTGCAATACAACAACATGTTTGAAAAAGACAAGGATAAAAATCTTTTTCCGTATTATGAAACACCGGATTAAAGAGTGAAAAACATGGAGAAAGTGAAGTGTATGGGAAAAACGGAAAGGCAGGGGGAAGATGTACCGGATTTATCTTGTGGAAGATGATGTAATTATAGCCAGAAGTATTAAAAAACATTTAGAAAACTGGGAATATGAAGTGCAGTGCACAAAAGATTTTTCAGCAGTTACAAAAGAATTTGCGGAGTTTGCACCGCAGCTGGTGCTGATGGACATCGGTCTGCCTTTCTACAATGGCTATTACTGGTGCGGTGAAATCCGCAAAATTTCTAAGGTGCCGATTATCTTTCTATCTTCGGCTGCGGATAATATGAATATTGTCATGGCTGTGAATATGGGAGCGGATGATTTTATTGCAAAGCCTTTTGACTTAAGTGTCCTTACGGTAAAAGTACAGGCAATGCTGCGGCGCACCTATGATTTTACGGAGACCGGAGAAATGCTGACCTATCACGGAGTGATGCTTCAGGTGGCGGAAGCAGTCCTTACCTATCAGGATAAGAAAGTGGAACTTACCAGGAATGAACTGCGGATTCTAAAGACACTGATGGAAAATAAGGAAAAGGTAGTCTCAAGAGATACGCTGATGACAAAGCTCTGGGAAAGTGACTGCTTTGTGGATGAGAATACACTTTCCGTAAATGTAAACCGCCTTAGAAGGAAACTTGCGGATGCAGGTCTGGAGGATTTTATTCTTACGAAGAAGGGAATCGGGTATCGGCTGAAATGAGATTTGTCAAAAATTATCTGAAGGAAAATCTGAAATGGCTGTTGTTAGTGCTTGCCTGCTTTGGAATCCTGTGCTTTGTAATAGGATTTGAGCAGGTGCCGCTGGCACAATGGGGATATGCGGCATTTTTGTGTTTCTTCCTGTTTTTGCTGGTAGTAATCATAGACTTTACAAGGCGTTATCTGCATCATAAGAAGTTAGAAAAGCAGACTTCTGAAATTGCTGTGACAATGGATAAGCTGTCATTGCCGCGGGGACAGATGGAAACGGATTACCAGAAAATGCTTCGTTCGTTATATATCACACTGCAGCAGCAGATCAATGAGCTGGAAAACGGGCAGGTGGAGCAGGCAGAATATTTTACCATGTGGGTGCACCAGATTAAGACGCCGATTGCGGCACTGCGCCTGCTGCTGGCAGAGGAAGAAGATGAGCGGAGCCAGGAAATGTGGGAAGAGCTTTTCTCTATTGAGCAGTATGTGGAAATGGCATTGCAGTTTTCCAGACTGTCTGCGAAAAGTACGGATTTTGTGATTGGTGAAGTTTCGTTGGATAAAGTAGTGCGGGAGGCAATCCACAAGTATGCCAGACTGTTTGTGCGAAAGAAAATTAAAATGGAATTAAGTTCCATTGACACGCAGGTACTGACCGACGAAAAATGGCTGGAATTTGTAATCGAACAGATTTTATCCAATGCCATTAAATATACTGCCGGCGGAACCATTTCTGTTTATTTAAAGGAAGAACCGGAGCAAGAGACAAAAGAGCTGGTTATCGAAGATACCGGAATCGGTATCGCACCGGAGGATTTGCCACGAATCTTTGAAAAGGGTTATACCGGATACAATGGACATGCCGACAAGCGTTCTACCGGCATCGGACTGTATCTCTGCCGGAAAATTATGCGCAAGCTGTCCCATGAAATTACGATTGAGTCGGAGATTGGAGTGGGAACGAAGGTACATCTTGAAATGCGAAGTAGAGATAAGTGATATACAAAATTATGTCCTGAAAAATGTAAATATTAGCAAATTTATCACCTGAAAAATGTGGAATATAATTATGGTACAATAAAAAAGCTAGAAAATATAATTTCAATCTTACAAAAATGTAAGAGATAAAGGGAAAATGTAAGCAGAATCCATGGCTGACATTTTCCTTTTTTGCTATGATAATGGAAAAGATGACAGAGCAATAAAGTGAGGAGAAAACAATGGCAATCTTAGAAGTAAATAATCTGAAAAAAGTTTATACAACCCGCCTGGGTGGAAATCAGGTAGAGGCATTAAAGAATCTTTCCTTTTCAGTGGAAGAAGGAGAATATGTAGCAATCATGGGAGAATCCGGTTCCGGAAAGACTACGCTTTTAAACATTTTGGCAGCACTGGATAAGCCCACCGGTGGACAGGTCATATTAAATGGCAAGAACATTGTGGATATCCGGGAAAAAGAGATTTCCGCATTCCGGAGAGAAAATCTTGGATTTGTATTTCAGGACTTTAATCTTTTGGATAATTTTTCATTAAAAGATAATATCGTTCTTCCGCTGGTGTTATCCGGTGTGGATTATAAAGAGATGGAGCGGCGCATAACACCGATTGCGGCGCAGCTTGGAATTCTTGATATTCTTGGAAAATATCCTTATGAAGTATCTGGCGGACAGAAACAGCGTGCGGCGGTAGCAAGAGCCTTGATAATCAAGCCGGAGCTGGTACTGGCAGATGAGCCTACCGGAGCACTGGACTCCAAAGCGACGGAAGATTTATTGACATTATTTAATAAGATTAATGAGCGGGGACAGACAATTCTTATGGTAACCCATAGCACTAAGGCTGCAAGCCATGCGAGAAGAGTATTGTTTATTAAAGATGGGGAAGTATTCCACCAGATTTACCGTGGTAATTTAACCAGTGAGGAATTGTATGCAAAGATTTCCGATACACTGACGATGCTTACGACAGGTGGTGAGAAACATGAATAGGGGTTTATATGGAAAACTGGCAGTAAATAATATAAAGCACAACAGACAGTTTTACCTGCCGTATCTGTTGACCGGGATGCTGACGGTGGCATTCTTTTATACCATGCTGTACCTCAATCACAATCCGGGACTGGATGAACTGCCATTTGGTGCCATGGATGTAGAGCTTGTGTTGGGACTGGGTGCAGTTATCATTGGATTTTTCTCTGTGATATTCCTGTTTTACACCAACAGCTTTATTATGAAACGGAGAAAAAAGGAGCTTGGTATTTATAACATTCTTGGAATGGAGAAAAGGCATCTGACAAAAGTAATTTTTCTGGAGACGTTTTTTTCGGCAGTGGTTGCTATCGGTGGCGGACTTGTTGCAGGAATTGCTTTCAGTAAACTGATGTGTATGTTATTGTATGCCATGATTGGATACCATGCAGAAATTGTTTTTTATGTATCAGAAAGTGGCGTTGTAAGTACCATCCTTTTGTTTGCCGGTATTTTTATGCTGACCTTTATATATAATCTGTTTCAGATACAGCTTGCCAAACCGGTGGAACTGCTGCATGGAAGCAGCCAGGGCGAGCGGGAGCCGAAAACGAAAAAGCTGATGGCAATAGTTGGAATTGTAACACTTGCAGCAGGCTACTATATGGCAATTACAGTAGATAATCCGGTAACTGCAGTGCTTCTGTTCTTTGTAGCGGTAATACTTGTAATTATCGGAACCTATTTTATATTTATGGCAGGCAGCATTGCCGTGCTTAAGTTCTTAAGAAAGAGAAAAAGTTATTATTATAAAAAGAAACATTTTGTGGCAGTCTCTGGTCTTATTTACCGGATGAAACAGAATGCAGCAGGACTGGCAAGCATCTGTATTTTATCCACGATGGTACTGGTGGTAATTTCTTCAACGGTAAGTATGTATGCCGGACTGGATGATGAACTGGCAGCCCGTTATCAGGGAGATATCGGAGTATCCATTACCAGTGAAAATCCGATTACAGAAGGTGATGCGTTGCGGGAGTTAGTGAACCGCACCATCCGGCAGGAGAACCGCAGTATAAAAGAAGAACAGGGCATGATGACGCTGACATTTTCCTGCATATCAGAAGATGGAAATCTTGTAATTCGAAAACATGATGATGAGGGCGATTATAGTTCTGATATTATTATGCTCCGCATGATTACAAGGGAAGATTATGAGGAAGCTTATAATGTAAGGGTTCCGGAGCTTTCGGATCACGAAGTGGTGTTGGCAACCAGTGATGACTATGATAAAGATACGATTACGGTTGGAGATTATACTTATCCTATTTTACAGAAACAGCATTTTTCTTCTGAAAATGGACATTGGATGGATAATCAGGTCTATTATATGGTAGTAAACAATATAGAAGATATGGCACCGTTGTATGAAGCACAGAAAGAGATTTATGGGAAAAATGCCAGCAGCTATTATTATTCTCTGTATATCGACATCGATGGAAACAGGGAAGAAAAAATTGCCTGTGGAAATGCAGTGTCTGCAGCAATTGGTGCATCCGGCATGGAAGAAGGGCACGACGGTAAATATTATATCATGATAGAAAACAGGGCAGAAAATGAAGATTCCTTCCGGCAGATGTATGGTGGCTTTCTGTTCCTTGGTATTTTCCTTGGAATCCTGTTTTTGATGATTACCGTACTTATTATTTTTTACAAGCAGATTTCGGAAGGATATGAGGATAAAGAGCGCTTTGCCATTATGGAAAAAGTAGGAATGAGCAATGAAGAGGTAAAGAAAACAATCAGTGCACAGATCCGGATGGTATTTTTACTACCGATTGTTACCGCTGCGCTACATGTGCTGGCAGCGTTTCCAATGATCCGGATGATACTGGCAGTGATGAATCTGAATAATGGAAGACTGTTTGCGTACTGTCTCCTTGGTACGATTGCAGTATTTACAGTTATTTATCTTCTGGTATACAAGATGACCTCAAGAACCTATTATCGAATTGTTGGGCATCAGATTGGGTAGAGACTCTAATAATATCAAATAACCGTAAGAACCTGCTGCCGGCAGTTTCTTACGGTTGTCTGGCAAAGAAGAGAAAGCTCCCGCTGTACTATGGTGTCATTGGAGCTTTTTTCTCTGGTGTGTATTTAGCAATTGTTTTTAAAAGAAGTTCCGTATCCAGTGGTTTGGTAAGGTGTTCGTCCATACCGGCAGCATAAGTTTTCTGACGGTCTTCTGCAAAGGCGTTTGCAGTCATGGCAAGAATCGGAATTGTTTTTGCATCCGGACGGTCTAAGGAACGGATGGCACGGGTTGTCTGGTAACCATCCATAACCGGCATCATGATATCCATTAAAATGATATCGTATTCATAAGGAGAAGCCTCCATAAAAAGCTGTAGTGCTTCCTCTCCATTGCAGGCTTTGGTAACCACTGCACCGGCATCAGTCAGAATAAATTCTGCAATTTCAAGGTTTAGCAAATTATCTTCAGCCAGCAGAATATGATAGCCGGAAAGAGAGATTTCTTCATCGGAAGTTTCTGCTTCGGAAGTGGAAGCGGCGTTATGGTCGATACAAAAAGGAATCGTAATCCGGTAAGTGGTGCCGACATCCTTCTCACTGGAAAAATCAATGGTTCCGCCCATTTTATCCAAAAGATTCTTTACAATTGCCATGCCAAGTCCGGTACCGTTGTAAGTAGAACGGGCATCATGGCTTTCCTGGGTAAAAGGTTCAAATAAATGCTCCTGAAATTCTTTGCTCATGCCGATTCCGGTATCAGAGCAGGTAAATTCAATCCAGGCAGTATCTTCCGTAAAACGTACTTCATGACAGCTTAGAATGACTTTTCCATTTTCCTTATTATATTTTACTGCATTGCTTACAATATTCATAAGAAGCCGTTGGATATGAATAGGACTTCCGATGAGACAGGGATGCTGGACAGAAGGAACTCCGGAAATAATTTCGATGCCACGTTCCGCAGCCTGCTTTTCTACGATGGTGGTGATATCATGGACCAGGTGCAGAACATGGAATGGGCGGGATTCTAAGACAATTTCGCCGGATTCCAGTTTTCCCATATCAAGAACTTCATTTACAAGTTCTAAGAGCAGACCAGAAGCCTCCCGGATTTTCCCGAGACATTCCTGCTGCTTGACAGGGTTATCTTTATAATGTCCGGCAATTTCCACCATACCACGGATTCCGTTAATCGGCGTCCGGATATCGTGACTCATCCGCTGCAAAAATTCAGTCTTGGCAAGGTTAGCACTTTCTGCTTTTTTGGCAGCCTCCTTTAGTGATTCCTGATAGAGCTTATCCCTCTTCAACTGGGCTTCCTGGTAGCTCTGGTCAGTCCTCCAGCGCAGCATCTGGAAAATCAGAAGAAGGCAGATATAACCAAACATATAATAAAATACTTTTCGCGGAGTCGTTTCAAAAACTGCATGCTCAGGCAGATAGACGTAGATATAATAATTCTGCCCCTGGTCTAACATACCAAAGACATGCTTTGGTGAGGAGACTGTATTATGAACATGAACCATCTGTCCACTCACCGCTTTTTTGTTTATATTCTGTAGTACTTCAATATTCTTAATATCTGTTCCTTCGAGTTTTTCTTCATTTGAGGCAATCACTTTATCACCACTGGTAATGACAATGGTGCTGCTACGGCTGATACTGTAGCCAGACAGCAAATTCTGAAAAGAGATGCTGTAACTTTCAATGTAATCAAGTGGTGTATGGTAATAAGTTACAATAATACCAGAGGTATCGGTACGTCCTACCGCTGCCAGATCGATATAAGAGCCATCTTCACAGTCGATTCTGGAAGAGTATGTTTTTTCCGGATGTATGGCAACATCCAGAAGAACTTCTTTTTCCAGCGTATCGGTTAGACCGGCACTGCCAATGGAATCAGTACAATATTCAGAGGTTACAGTTCCGGTTTCATCCAGAAAAATAATGCCGGTAATATAAAGGTCTTTTGTAAATTCTTCCATGGAAGCTTTTTCCATGGATGTTGTGCCATGCAGACGGTTATCCGTAGAAATATTGTGGGCAGCCTGCTGACAGCATTCAATAATACGCATCAGGCTCTTTGTTTCGGAGGCTAAATTTAAATTGCTGTAGGTGGAGCATTGTTTCTTCAAATAATTAACCGTATCTGCAAGGTGTTCTTCTGTGGATTCGATATCATCATTTGCGGAAGTAAAAAATACCAGAAGGAAGAACAGGATGCCAAGAAATATTGAAAAAGGCCAGAAAAAACGCAGTCTAAAGGGTTTGTTCTTATTTGACTTCATAATTTTCTACCTCCAGATAAGTACTTGGATGCGCTAAGTATTTTCCGATGATTTTCTCAGAGGTTCCATCCTTTTGCATTTCCTCTAAAGTATCAGACAGCTCTTCGTTAAGCCCACTGGTATCATCAAGAGAGAAAGCCACACCCAGTCCGACAGTAAGAAGCGGTTTATCCAGAATGCGGTATTCCACATGATAATCGGACATATATTGTAAAATAGAAGTTTCGTGGGCAGCAACTGCATCCACATAACCTTTGCTTAACATTGGGTAAATCAGCTCACGATTCTGCATGGAGAAAAGCCCGTTAATGTTTGGAATGTCGGGATCGGTCTGGTTGAGAAAAATATCTTCCGGTTTCGTGGTGGCCTGAACGGCAATGTTTTTACCGGCAAGATCCTGCAGGGTGTAAATATTGCTGTCTGGACTGACTGCAACCACCTGCTGGCTGATCATATAAGGTCCCGCCCATTTGTATTCATCCATTCGTCCGTCCATACTAAAACAGCCCCAGGCACAGTCGATACTGCCATCCTGCAGAAGCTCTTTTTTATTTTCCCAGTCGATGGTGACAAATTCAGCCTGATAGCCCATTCTGTGGAAGGCTTCCGTGGCAAGTTCCACATCAATGCCGGTTGGTTTGCCGTCTGTTCCGCTATAATTAAAAGGCGGATAATTGTCACTGCCAATTACAATAGTTGGCAGTGAAGGTTCCTGTTTTGTGGATAGAGTATTTTCTGCTTTTCTACAGCTGCATAATAAAATTGTAAAAATAAAGAGAACAGCCAATATCTGTTGTAGTTTTTTCGGACCATTCATATAATAGAGTCACCCCTGAAAAATTCTGTTTACTGTGTTACTATTATAAAGTAAGAAAGGCGCAGATACAACAGATTACAACAGATTGTAATAGAAAATCACTTGAATTTTCGACAAAAAAATTGTATATTTGATATAGAAATGTAAATTTTTATCTGAAAAGTTTAAACAAGTAGAAATGCTAAGGGATATGTTAGAGAAGAGGGGAATTAGGATGAAAGAAGTTACAAAACAGGCAGAGGAAACACAGATTAGCCATAAAACACTGAGACTGATGATCGGAACACTCTGTTCTGTCATCGGAACGCTGCTAGCCCTTTATGTGGGAGGCTGGCTTATGTTATGTAAACCAATACAGGGGGGTGGTTTCTGCATACTTTGCAGGAAATCTTACAATTGGAATCATCGCACTGGCGGTATTCAAGTGTCTGCTGTCTGTAACAGTGGCAGGAGCCATCTGGTGTGGTGGATATATTGCTAAGTGCAAGTTTATTGGACATGAAGATTATTAAGAGAATCTGATATAAGAAAACATGATATAAGAAAAGCTGCCAATTGAGGCAGCTTTTTGCATTACAGGAAATTGCTTTCCTGTAAAGTAAAAAACGCTCCATGAGGATGCACACTGTGGCGTATAAGGTAGATGTCGCAAGCGACCGCCGCAGGCGCGAGAATGTGCCAAGGCACATTCTTTTTACACTTTCGTTAAATCCCCTCAAACCGTCCAGAAGCCCCACAAGGAAGTGTAAGTCCGTTGGAACTGACCGGAAGACCGATTTCGTCGGCTGTGACTTTGCCAGGGAAACGTTTTAGCTCTGTTCCGATAAGGTAAGAGAGAACCGCCGGCTGTAAGCCTGTAGTATAGGAATTAATCAGGAAGAACAAAGGTCTGTCCACCAGAAGCTGTGCACAGAGTTTGACCAGTGGATGGATGGATTCTTCGATTTTCCAAATTTCACCCTTGGGACCTCTGCCGTAGGATGGAGGGTCCATAATAATAGCATCGTAGTGGTTGCCACGGCGGATTTCACGTTCCACGAATTTGACACAGTCATCTACAATCCAGCGGATTGGTGCATCTGCAAGACCGGAAGAAGCAGCATTTTCCTTGGCCCAGGTAACCATACCCTTTGAAGCGTCTACATGGGTAACGGATGCACCTGCTGCTGCGGCAGCAATCGTAGCACCACCGGTATAGGCAAAAAGATTTAAGACTTTAACTGGTCTTCCAGCTTTCTTAATCAGTTCAGAGAACCAGTCCCAGTTAGCAGCCTGCTCCGGGAAAAGACCTGTGTGCTTGAAACTGAAAGGCTTTAACTGGAAAGTAAGGTTGTGGTAGTGGATACTCCACTGCTGTGGCAGGTCAAAAAATTCCCATTCGCCGCCGCCCTTTTTGCTGCGGTGATAGTGGGCGTTCATTTTATGCCAGCCTTTTTCTTTCCGTGGCGTATCCCAGATAACCTGAGGATCCGGACGAACCAGGATATAGTCACCCCAGCGCTCTAATTTCTCACCTTTTGAACAGTCTATTACTTCATAATCTTTCCAGCTATCTGCAAGCCACATAGTATTTCCTCCAATATTTTCTGGTATCAAGTATTTTCTGTTTTGTCTTAAGACATCTGCATCCTATTATATAAGGGGGAAAATGTTCCGTCAACTTATTCCTGCTTAAAAATCACAGGCAGTTGTGAAAAGGGAATAGATTACCGCAATCGTATTTCACTGATTCGCAGGGGATTTTCTTTATCCGATATGAAATGCCAACAGTTCTTAGAATGCGTGTTTTTCTTGCTGATAAACTGTCTTTCCGGTTGCATTGACTGAATAGCTGCACTGTCCGTCGAGAACAGATGCCGCATAAAGCCTGCAAGGGGCACTTGGAATTTCGGCATAATTATACTTTCTTCTGGCAACCGGCACAAATTCACGTCCATGTTCAAATGTGCCTCGCTGGTACATCCCTGTACCAGCGTTGCCTGTTGCCAGACGAAATTCCAAGTGCCCCTAACAGCCCTTATCAGGCATCTGTACTTCGGCGGACCGTGCAGTTATTCTGACAAACATTGGAAAGACTGTTTTAATCATCTAAAGAAAAACATGCATTTTAGAACTGTGGTATTTCGTAGCGAAAGAAAATCCCCTGCGAATCAGCGGAATATGATTCGGGTAAAAGCTCTATCTTTTTCACAACTGCCTGTGAAAATCAGCAGAGAATAAGTGAAAGAACAAAGAGGACTCCAAGAAAAATCACATTGTAGAGGGTGAAAATCCCAAGAAACCGTCTTGTATCGTTTCCATTACTATTGGTATAGAATTTAAAGGAAATAAGGCTTGCCAGGGAAGCAATAAGAGTACCAAGGCCGCCGAGATTTACCCCAATCAGCAGGGCAGAATAATCATCGGTGAAGCCGGAAAGCAGGATGGCAGCAGGCACGTTACTGATAATCTGGCTGGCACCAATACCCATCAGAACTTCATGGTGGACCAAAAGCTTTGAAATCAGTTCGTGTACCAGAGAAATCTGCTTCATATTTCCGATAAAGATGAAGAAGCAAAGAAAGGTAAGCAGCAGGAAATAATCCACATCCTTTAATACGCGGTAATCCAGAAGCAGAAAGCCTGTGAGGACAAGAAGAAACATAATCTGGTAAGGCAGAATATGAAGCACCGTCAGAAGACACAGAAGAAATAGTATCAGATAGGCGGTAAAAAGAATCCGGGGATTTTTACGTGCTTTTACAGCTTCACAAATTACATTGGAAGTATTGGAAGCAGTTACAGTATTTGTAGAATTTGCAGTGTTTGCAGCAGTTGCAGTGGAAACCGTATCCTTTGGGAGAAACAGAATAAAAATCAACAGAAGGATAGCAGATACAAAAGAGTATGGCAGCATAATCCGGACAAAAGCTCCAATGGATAATCCGGAAATCGTATAGAGATAAAGATTCTGCGGGTTGCCAAGAGGCGTCAGCATGCTGCCGAGATTGGCGGCAATGGTTTCAAGAACGATAACTGGAATCAGAAACTTCTTTTGCTCGGCCATGGACAGAACCAGTATGGTAAACGGTACAAAGGTAATCAGCGCCACATCATTAGTGATAAGCATGCTGAAGAAGAAGCACAGGAAAATGAAAAGTGCCGACAGCATCCGAAGGGAATGCACATGGGTTAAGAGCATGGTTCCAAGCCGGGTAAAAACGCCAATGGAAGAGAATCCCCGTACCACAGCCATCAGGGAGAATAAAAGAGCCAGTACCCGGAAATCAATATAAGAAAAGTAATTTACGGATGGTGGAATAAAAAACATGGATACAACTGCCAGCAGGAAAGCAATGCAGCAGACGGTTTCTTTTTTGAAAAAATCTTTTACTTTTGTAAACATACAGGTCTCCTTCTATGAAATCATATCTTAGGCAGTTGCGAAGGATAATAACATTTTGCTAATAATTTCTTTGCTATGTAAAGTATCTTTGTTTTGCATCAAAATACCGTAGTTCTAAAATATTAGTTTTGCTTTTGGCGATAAAACCAGTCATTCCAATGTTTAACAAAGATAGCGCCACTGTTCGTCAAAGTGCGGATGCCTGATAAAGGCTGTTAGGGGCACTAGGAATTTCGCCTGGCATCCGGCAACGCTGGCACAGGACGTGCCAGCGAGGCGCATCTGAACATGGA
>NZ_JAJEQU010000025.1:0-22205 GCF_020687575.1 Roseburia sp. CLA-AA-H209 | reverse complement strand
GCAGTAGTAACAGAGTATGCAAAGCAGGGACTGACGGTGGCAGCCAGCAGTTATGTGGAAAAGAGCATGACAGAAGCAACCAACAGTCCACTGGCAGGCTTTGTAGTTGGTTCATTAACCGGAATAGCAACATATGGAACGCTCAGTGAGGCAGAGCTGGAAGTAGTAAATAACGTAAAAAGACCGCAGCAGTTGGGAAATGTAGGGGAGAGTGGTATAGACTTTGTATACGATATTGTAAAGGGGGTAGAGAATGGAGATGTTCCATTAAGTAATAACATTCAAAAAGGTAATTATGGTGAGATGAAGATGGATGTGTATTTTAAAAGTCAAGGATACGAGAGAATAAGTCTCGATAGAGTGACCGATTTGAATACTCCAACGCATCATGGAATTGATGGAGTATATTATAATCCAGATGGTCATCCACCATACATAATTGGAGAGGCAAAGTATGGTAGCTCAAGGTTGTCAATACTGGCTGATGGAACTCCACAGATGAGTGATAAATGGATAATTGATAGATTAGAAAATGCTGTTGGTGAAGAGATTGCCAATGATATTAAAATGGAAATGATTTTAAATCCAGATAATGTAGGTTCTACATTGGTTCATGTCTCATCAGATGGTGGAATTGATATAACAGAATTAATTGATGGAATCAAACAATAGGAGAATGAAAAATGAGAGATAGAATGAAAGATGAACATTATTTTAACACTTTAATCCAAAAGGAAAGAAAATATATAATAATGTTCGAAGATGCCGTAAAAAAAACAGCTCTTGAAAAAGGAGAATTAGATAGAAGTACTCGTAATGGATATAGTATTTTAATTAATTCCTATGAAAAAGAAATCAATTTATTATATTCTTCAGGAGAAAATTTGGAAACGATTGAAGAATGTTACAAAAAATTATTGTTTTATTATAGCAAGATGTGGGACAGAAAATATGGCTATATTGAGTTGGTAAAAGTGCTTTCATTGGGAGTATTGTTCAAAGTTAATAGGAGTGACATATTTGAATTAGAGCAGAGGCTTATATCTGAAAAGTTTGATGACTATTTAGTCAATTTCTTGATTAAAGAAATTGATTCTACTTGGGAGAGAGAAGGAGTTGAGTTTGAATTTGAAGTATACGAATGCTTAAAAAAAATTTTGGATAATGATGAAATAATAGCTTGTGAAGCATTGAAAGAGTATTTACAGGAAAAATGGTACGAAATACATAGGGAATGTGCTTGGTATGATAGTCATAAATCAAGCAAAAATGTGTATTATGGGTATTGGAGTTTTGAAGCAGGTGCTATTGCTAAAATACTAAATCTGGATGATAGTAGCTTAAAGGATGTACCATATTATCCCTATGACTTGGTTCACTATAAAAAATAAAATTTATTATGGTTGTACAAGACAGTTTCAACTTTTGTGTAAATCATATAGTGAAATAATTAATATAGTTGGTATTATTCTGAGTATTGCCCCAATCCAAAGACAGGTGCTATATCTAAAACGAAGGGTAGAGGGCATGGACAAGCCAATATTGAGTTTTTAGAAACTAATGGACTGGAATACAATATTTCCAGATGCTACGTCGCAACCATAAAATATAAGGAGAAATTTCCTGATTTGGACATAACAAAAGATATCGATTTGGCAGAAGAGTATATTTCCGGGAGCATTACCCAGCCAGAAAGTATCTAAAGGGTAAGACCGTGGAAGATTTGTGTAAGGAATTTGTTCCAGTAAGCGATAATAAATGTTCTATAAAGATTTGCGGAACAAGTCCCCGTATGTTGGAGTTGCTAGTAAAATTTTGCCGAGGTGGGAATACGAAACAAGCCTTTCTGGATGTAAAGCTGTTCCTGCGAAAACTCAGGAGATACCTTGCCAAGCAGATTGATATTACTGCTGGTATGAACCTATATTTTTTCGGTTGAGATAATGAGTATGGAAGACTTTTTATGTGGGTTGTTAAGTAAGGAGATAGTATGTCCTATTTTTCCTGATGATTTCATTTTAGAATAAATTATTATGAAACAATATAATTTTAATTATGTGAGAGTAATAATTTTTTGATATTTTCCTTAACGCTTTAAAACACCCATGTTACAATGGTATGCAACAGATGGAATATGGGGATGAAAATTTCTCATTCTACCTAAACAAAAACACATAATAGGAGAGGTTCCGTAGCTGCTATGGGCTATGGTGCATTTCCTATTTTTCTGTTACAGGGCAATCCAGATGATACAGGTATCATCAAAGGGTATACCAAGACATTCAGCTTTTCGAGCGTATTATGAGAAACGTAAAGCAGAATGTAAATCTAGCCAGCATTGATTTGTATATCCCAACGTTTAATCGGTGTTATTTATGGGATGTTAAAGAACAGTACGGAGTACCGTATGCCGATAGTGGGAAATGATGGTGGAGATAGGTAGAGAAAATAGCAAATATGTGGTAAAATTTTAGGCAGATGCAATGGTCAGCAGAAAGACAAATTGATGTTGGTGAGGTAATAGATACTCTTAAAAGCAGAGGTTTTTTATTAACTGATAAAAATATATATTTCTTAAAAAAATATGGATTATTAGAATTTGAATTGGAAAATAGAATGAATTATTTAAAGATACAGTTCATAAAAATTTTAATCCATTAAAAGCAATTGGAAAAAATCTGTATAAAGAAAGTTTAAAATATTTAGAAGATGAATATCATCATTTGTTAGCATTACAAGAAAAAATTAATACATATATATCTTTTCTTGAAGAAAAACAGTATAATGAGATATACAAAGAGGATGATATAGAGTATGGAATTATTGAAATTCATTTTTTGTATAATATTACATCGAATGCAGAGAAGTTTTTACAGTCGGTTCAAAATGTAGTCGCAGAGCTTGGCATTAAAATATAGTATTCTATTTCAGGAGAATAAATTATGAAACTTGATAAAAATCAACAGAAATTGTTAATTAGTTCAATACGTACAATTGTAAAGAAAAAGGGGTATAGAATAAGGGATAATAGTATTTATACAACTCGGGAAAATGCATATATATTTTGTGATTTTCTTATTGTTAATTCTCAGAAAATGATATATCGGATGTATATTAAAGAATATGACTATGATAATATTTTCTGGAAAATCATGCAAATGGAAGATAATGCGAAGCATAGTGATTCTTTAAGAGCATGTGGAGCATTTAGGGCACCGTCCGTATTATTGAAAAAGGGTGAAATGGAGCTTACAAATCAGTATGATGAACAAGCAGAATACCTTGTAGGGTTATTAGATGAGTATAGTCATAAGTTTATGCAGAATTATAATATTGATGAATACATAATTCATGAAGAAAATGATGTGGACGATAAAATATTGGAGTGTTTAGCATATTTGCATATGGGAAAAACGAAAGAAGCTATAGAAATAGCACAAGATTCGATTGCAAAGGGGGATGAGGGGGAATATAAAAATGAAGGAAAAACTTTTTTTGAATGGCTTTTATTAGAAGTGTAGAATATTTAATTTTCGCAACTTTTGTTACAGTGTAGATTATTACTAATTAGGATTTTAAAATATTTAAATATAAGGGAGGAAAAGCAATGAAAAAAGTGTTTGAAGATTATTTTTCAGAAATACAGGCGGATATGGTGGCAATATGCCTGTAATATGTGGAAAAAAGAGCAGAGAGGATTTATATTTATTGTTCTTGCGAAAAAGGTATGCTATCAAGTGGTTTCTTTTTTTAAGTTAATGGTAAAATTGTAAAGAAGAATCGGCTAAATGATGTTATAGTAGAGGGGCAAAAAGAATACGATGTTTCGATACCTAGACAATCGCAAGCAGTTAATATTATTAATGATGATATCGTGGCTCTCAAAAAGGTATGTCAGGAACATCAAAAGGAAATGCCAACGCAGATTAAACTGGTATATGATGTTGCAGCTAATAGATTAAATGCAGATTATAAATATGACATAATATTTAGCAATGATAAAAAGAAGACCGCATATGATGTTTTAGAAGAATGGTATCAGTTAGAAAAAAGTAAAGAGGAATAATTCTGGAAAGTTGGCACGGAAAAATGGACAATCCTCTTGATCCCCAAAGATATTGTAAACTGTTTTCCATTGTTGTAAGTCAATACAAGAATAAAACATTTATATATGCTACTGATAAAGAGGAAGTGTTTATGAAATGGTATGATGAAATAGCACACCGGAATTAAAAAATATTTTGATAGAGAGAGTATTTGTTAAACCAAAATGGTGAATACAGATACTCTTTTTTGTGCTGGAAATAAGGAGTCTATCCATTTATTTAATTATATTATTACAAATTTGGGGGAGGTTCCCCCTCTTGCATTAGAAAAATTATTAGCATTTTCGAATGGCGTTAATTATGCGTTAAATGGAAAGAGATTATTATTAGAGGAGTGTCAGGCATGAATGCATGCATGTTATCGAAGCTTACTGCTGATGAAATAAAAGCAATAGATTTAGTAATTAAAACATTTGGAGTTTATTCACCAAAAACACTTGAATTAATCAGTCATTCGCAAGCCCCCTGGATTGAAAAAAGAATTGCATATAAAGATGATGAGCCGGGGAATGAAGTAATAGATGAAACATCTTTAAAAAAATATTTTGTGGATAAGCAACTGAATACAGAAGAAAAAATAGTTTCGTATATTATGGCTACGTTAAAGATATAGTTTGAATCCCACCCCTTGACACCCATAGTATAATAAGAAGAAAACCAAGGATGAGAGGATGATAATTATGAGGCGTTCCAGACAGATGTCGGAATCAATAGAACTTGGAATCGTGCTGGCGTTGGCTGGAGGATTTATGGATGCATATTCCTATATGTGCAGGGATGGAGTATTTGCTAATGCGCAGACGGGAAATATGTTATTGCTCGGAATCAATTTATCGGAGAGAAACTGGGGAATGGCATTGCATTATCTGTTCCCGGTGCTGGCTTTTGCAATCGGAATAGCATTGGCAGATGTGGTGCGGATGCACGCAAAAGATAAGAGCCTGTTTCACTGGCGGCAGCTTTCTGTATTGTGTGAAGCACTGGTACTATTTGTGGTATGCTTTTTTCCACAGAGCATGAATCTGGCAGCCAACAGTCTGACTTCACTGGCATGTGGCATACAGGTGGAGAGCTTCCGGAAGATTCATGGAAACGGAATTGCAACCACGATGTGCATCGGAAACTTAAGAAGCGGGACACAGAACTGGTGTGACTATCATTATACGAAGAATAAAGAATCCGCATTTAAGGGAATGCTGTATTATGGCATTATCCTGATGTTTATAATAGGGGCGATTATTGGAAATGCTTTTGTGAAATTACTGGCAGAAAAGGCAATTCTGATATGTGCAGCCGTGTTGTTCATGGCATTCATTATGATGTTTGTAGACAAAGAAAAAGCTTTGGAGCAGTAGTATTACTGCTTCAAAGCTTTTTTGATTGCGGTAAAGCTTTCTTTACTGATAACATGTTCCATTTTGCATGCATCTTCTGTTGCGATTTCCTTTGGCACACCAAGACTTACTAACCAGGTAGAAAGAAATTCATGACGTTCATAAATCATTTCTGCAATTTCACGACCGGAGTCGGTAAGATAGATGAAGCCGGAATCGGTTACCGTAATATGATTCTTTTCTCTTAAATTCTTCATTGCAATGCTGACACTGGATTTCTTAAAGCCAAGTTCATTGGCAATATCTACAGAACGAACCACAGGAAGCTTTTTGCTCAGCATAAGAATAGTCTCAAGATAATTTTCTGCTGATTCATTTGTTGCCATATAACAACACCTCCATTAGAGTTTTTTTCTATAATAATACATGAATTTAGGTAAGTATAACATATTAAGCCGAACATATCAAATCATAAAGTGAATCTAAAAAATGTTTCTTAATGATAAAAATTTCTCAAAAACGTTCTTGACAACTAATGGTAGTTAGAATATACTAACCAATGAAATGAGAAAAAATTAACAATAGCACAATAGAAAAGAGGAGAGTATGATGCCTTTATCTATGGTAAAAGAAGGAGAGCCGAACGTAATTAAGAAGGTCGGCGGTAAAGAAGAAACAAGAAGATTTCTTGAGAACCTTGGCTTTGTTGCTGGTGGTACAGTAACAGTAGTATCTGAGGTAAATGGAAATATGATTGTAAATGTCAAAGAATCCAGAGTAGCAATTGGAAAAGACATGGCAAATAAGATTATGGTGTAACAGCCAGAAGGAGGAAATTATGAAGACATTAAAAGAAGTAGCCTGCGGTCAGACCGTAAAGGTGAAAAAGCTGTCCGGAGAGGGACCGGTAAAGAGACGTATCATGGACATGGGAATTACCAAGGGCGTGGACGTTTATGTAAGAAAGGTTGCTCCACTGGGTGATCCGGTAGAGGTGACAGTTCGTGGCTATGAGCTTTCTCTTCGTAAAGCAGATGCAGAAATGATTGAAGTAGAGTAAATTTTTTTTGCACATAGGTTAGTAAATACTAACATAAGGAATGATAAGCTAACATTGAAACAGTTCGACTAACAAAAGAAATATCGGACTAACAGCATAGAAAGGCTCTATGCAGGAAATTCAAAAATGATAAAAGAAAGAAGAAAAGAGGAGTAAAAAAGATGGCGATTAAAATTGCATTAGCAGGAAATCCCAACAGTGGAAAAACTACATTATTTAATGCTCTGACAGGTTCTAACCAGTTCGTAGGTAACTGGCCAGGCGTAACTGTAGAGAAAAAAGAAGGAAAGTTAAAAGGTCATAAGGATGTAACAATCATGGACTTACCAGGTATCTATTCCTTATCACCATATACACTGGAAGAAGTCGTTGCAAGAAATTATCTGATTAACGATCGGCCGGATGCAATCTTAAATATTGTAGATGGAACTAACATCGAGAGAAACCTTTATCTTTCTACACAGTTAATGGAACTGGGAATTCCGGTTATCATGGCTGTAAACATGATGGACTTGGTAAAGAAATCCGGAGACCAGATACATATCGACAAGCTTTCTAAGAAATTAGGATGCGAAGTTGTTGAAATTTCTGCATTAAAGGGAACCGGAATTACAGCAGCAGCAGAGAAAGCAATCGAAGCAGCAAAACAGAAAGCAGCAGCTCCGGTACATGAGTTCTCGAAAGAAGCGGAGGACATCATCCGCAAAGCAGAAGAAAAATTAGGAAGTGACATTCCGGAAGAACAGAAACGTTTCTTCGCAATCAAACTTCTTGAGAAAGATGATAAGATTGCAGAGCAGATGAAACAGAAAGCAGATGTATCTGCAGAAATCAAAGAAATGGAAGATGCATTTGATGATGATACCGAAAGTATTATCACAAATGAAAGATATGTATATATTTCAAGCATTATTGGTGAGTGTATTACCAAGAATGGCAAGAAAGCACTTTCTACTTCCGATAAGATTGACCGTATCGTAACAAACCGCTGGCTGGCACTGCCAATCTTCGCAGTAGTTATGTGGGTTGTATATTATGTATCTGTAACAACAGTAGGTTCCATTTTAACAGACTGGACCAATGATACTCTCTTTGGTGAGTGGATTATCCCGGCAGCACAGAACTTCTTTGAAAATATCGGATGTGCAGACTGGCTGACAGGTCTTATCGTAGATGGTATTATCTCCGGTGTTGGTGCGGTTCTCGGATTCGTACCGCAGATGCTGGTATTATTTATCTTTTTAGCATTCTTAGAGTCCTGCGGTTATATGGCCCGTGTTGCATTTATCATGGACCGTATCTTCCGTAAATTCGGTCTTTCCGGAAAATCATTTATCCCGATGTTAATCGGTAGTGGTTGTGGTGTTCCTGGAGTTATGGCATCAAGAACCATTGAAAATGACAGAGACCGTAAGATGACAATCATGACAACAACATTTATCCCATGTGGAGCAAAACTTCCAATCATCGCATTGATCGCAGGTGCATTGTTTGATGGAGCTTCATGGGTTGCACCAAGTGCATATTTCGTTGGTATCGCAGCAATCATCTGCTCCGGTATTATCTTAAAGAAAACAAAGATGTTCGCTGGAGATCCGGCACCATTCGTTATGGAGTTACCGGCATATCACTGGCCAACAGTTGGAAACGTATTAAGAAGCATGTGGGAGAGAGGCTGGTCCTTTATTAAGAAGGCTGGTACCATCATCCTCTTATCAACTATCGTAGTCTGGTTCTTAATGAACTTTGGATGGACAGACGGAAGCTTCGGAATGTTAAGCTTTGACGGACTGGAGGGAACCGCTCTGGAAGCTGCTCAGGCAGAATGTATCTTAGCTAAGATTGGTAATGCAGTTGCCTGGATCTTCGCACCTCTTGGATGGGGTAACTGGAAGATGACAGTTGCAGCGATTACCGGATTAATCGCAAAAGAGAACGTAGTAGGAACAATCGGACAGTTATTCGGATTTGCAGAAGTTGCAGAAGACGGAGCAGAAATCTGGGGTAATCTGGCAAGCAGCATGACTGCACTTGCAGCATATTCTTACTTAGTATTCAACTTACTGTGTGCACCATGTTTCGCAGCTATGGGTGCAATCAAACGTGAGATGAACAATACAAAATGGTTCTGGTTCGCAATCGGATATCAGTGTATCCTTGCATATGTTGTATCCTTATGTATCTTCCAGATTGGAACATTAATTACAGCAGGAACATTTGGTATTGGAACAGTAGTCGCATTCCTTTTAATCATCGGATTCATTTATCTTCTGTTCCGTCCTTATAAGGAAAGCCAGACATTAAATGTAACAGTAAAAGCAAAATAATCCGCCATAACAGAAAGGAGTGATTACGATGGGTACAGTTATTGTTGGAGCTGTAGTTGTAGCAGTCGTTGCACTTATAATTCGAAGCATGGTAAAAGACAAAAAGGCAGGAAAATCACTGCAGTGTGGTGTGAATTGCAAGCACTGTGATGGACATTGCCATTAATCTAGATTGGAGGCAGGCATGACGCAGACGACACAGACCAGAGACAAGATAATCAAGATGCTGAAAGACCGGGGATGCCGGATGACAAAGCAGCGTCGTATTCTTTTGGATATTATCTTAGAAGATAACTGCTCCAGTTGTAAGGAAATTTATTACAGAGCGTCCAAGAAGGACAAAAGCATTGGAACAGCAACGGTATACCGTATGCTCAATGCACTGGAGGAAATTGGCGCGGTTACAAGAAAAAATATAATCGTAGTAAATCTGGATGACAAGGAAGAAGAAGCATAGCCCTCGTATCCGAAAAATTTTAAACAATGTAGACAATGTATAAGAAAAGCCCGGAGCAATGCTGGGTGCCCATAATACAGGAAGCAACAAATTTTCAATGATTATGGCATCTGGCAGTCGAGGTTAGCAAAAAAGAAAATGAGCGATACTTGGTTTGAATGACCAGGTATCGCTCATTTGTGTATGCGACAAACTTCCCTTTTCCTGTTCCATCCAGTACAATCTAAATGAAAACAGCAGATTGATTGGAGGTGCGATTATGGCTCAGAACTTAACTTATACCCAATGCGGTGATTACTATTTCCCTGACATCAGATTGGCACACACGGAGACACAGTCCCTTGGCAAATATGGCAGGATGCGTAGAATATTCCTTGAACAGAATAAACCGATACTTTTCAACGATATGATCTTGAACGAAACGCTGTTTCTGCATCTGTGGGAAGTACAGCAGACCTGTGTAAAGCGAATGGAGTTGCTGATGGAGGAGTTGTTGGCGAATAATCCTGCTCCAGACAAAGCAACACAGCAGCTTGTATGGGTAGCACATATGAATAGTTTGAAAGCACAGGCGGAAGAAAGCGTTCTCCGGGAACTGGTCTATGAGGAGGACATCGTATGAAAATTCTCGAAGAATTTTGGTACGGCAATATTGAGCCTACCGACTACGGTACTTCTTCCTGTAAAGAGTATAAGAAATTACAGGAACTGATTTGCCGGAATGAAGAAAAACTCCGAGTGGCTATGACGGACGAACAGAAAACATTGTTCGAGAAATACACGGATTGTGTCCGAGAACATCAAACCATTACGGAGTGCCTGATATTCCAGAACAGCTTTAAGCTGGGTGCCAGAATGATGTTGGAAGTCATGGAAGAATAAAGAACATAGACGATTTGATGCCACCCGTAGGAGCGATCCTTCGGGCGGCATTTTGTATCTATCAAAATGCAGCGTCTCCTGTCCGCTGTTCCAATCAATACGCAAATAGCAGAGGTTGTTCCTGAACTGAGTTACAACCAAACCTATGAATTGCAATGAAGGCTGGCCTATTGGGTCAGCCTTTACTCTGTGGATTCACAACCCTTGAATTGTGTTTTTGACAATTCAAGAACTGTGAAAATCACAATGTAATAATACCGTTCCGGAAGAGAATTAACGGTAAATGACCATTTATTAATAATCAAAAAACAAAGTTCATATCGCATATAGTTGCGAATGTATCTTGAAAATTGCGACAAGATTTGCTACTATTATACACAGTAAGCGTGAAAGCAGAAACAGGAGGTAGACGCATGGCTATTTCATATAACCGAATGTGGAAACTGCTTGTCGATAAGAAAATGAGTAAAGCAGATTTACGAAAAGCGGCAGATATTGCTCCCAATACAATGACAAAGCTTCGCAGAGATGAACCGGTCAATCTTGCAATCCTTGGCAGGATTTGTGACGTGTTGAACTGCGATTACGGTGATTTAATGCAATATGTGTCGGAGGAGAATGCAAATGACTAATAAACAGTTGAAAAACTTAAAAGATACATTATGGACGACTGCCGATCAGCTGCGTGCTAATTCTGGCTTGAAGTCCACGGAATACGCCGAGCCTATTCTCGGCTTGATTTTCCTGCGATTTGCAGATGTAAAATATAGCAAGTTCGAGCCTGAGATCAAGGCAGAGTTTAATTCTACCAAAGGTACTCGTATGGAGCGCCCTATCCACGAAATTGCTATTGAAAAATGCGGTTTTTATTTGCCGGAAGAAGCCAGATATGATTGGCTGTTGAATTTGCCGGAAAGTGAAGATCTTGCCAAGAAGATTAAAGAAGCTATGGAAGCGGTTGAAAAATACACCGCTGAATTGGAAGATACTCTTCCAAAGGATATTTATTACAGCGTTAACAGCGAAGATGATCCGCTCGTATTGGCAAAGCTCTTGAAGAACTTTAAGGATATTCCTGCGGATGTAGAGCTTGACATATTCGGTGAGATTTACGAATACTTCCTGGGTGAATTTGCGCTGGCTGAAGGTCAGGGCGGTGGTGAGTTCTTCACACCTGCATCCGTTGTCCGTTATATGGTTGAAGTTCTTGCGCCTACTGAGGGTAGGATTCTCGACCCAGCTTGCGGTAGTGGTGGTATGTTTGTTCAGACCGCCCATTATATTGAAAAGCACAAAGCGCAGGGCAAGCAGATGAACCTGCGTGCTTATGGCGTAGAAAAGACGGGCGCAACCGTTCGACTGGCAAAGATGAACCTTGTCCTTAACAATGTCCGTGGCACCATTACCCACGCAAACTCCTATTATCGTGATCCTTATGATAGCTTTGGTAATTTCGACTATGTTATGGCTAATCCGCCTTTCAATGTGGATGGCGTAGAGCTGGATCAGGTTAAGGATCAGCCTCGTTTTAATACCTACGGCGTGCCTCAGAATAAAACCAAAAACAAAAAGAAAGATGCCAAGGAAACCGTTCCTAACGGCAACTACCTATGGATCAATCAGTTTGCAACTGCGTTGAATAATACTGGTCGTGCTGCTCTGGTTATGGCAAACTCTGCATCTGACGCAGGCAACAGCGAAAAGGATATTCGTATAAAGCTGATTGAAAGCGGCATTATCAGTCAGATGGTAACTCTGCCGTCCAATATGTTTACCTCTGTTACGCTGCCTGCTACTCTATGGTTCTTTGATAAGGCGAAAGTAAAGAAGGAAGAAATTCTGTTTATTGATGCCAGAAATATTTTCACTCAAATTGACCGTGCGCACCGTAAATTTTCCGATGAGCAGATTCGGAACCTTGGTATTATTACCAGACTTTATGAAGGCAAGTCAGAAGACTTTGAAGCACTGTTGGCTGATTACTGTGTAAAACTGGAAGAAGCACCGGAAGTGTCTGATGATGAAGATATTATGCCTAAGAGCTACTGGCGGTATAATATTGACTGGCTGACAGAACGCTTCCCGGAAGGAAAATACAGAGATGTTGTCGGCCTGTGCAAGGCAGCAACAATCGGCAAGATTTATGATGACAAAGGAAATGTTGTTGGCTATGAGGATGACAGTATCGGTGATCAGGACTTTTCTTTGAACCCCGGTCGTTATGTTGGCGTTGCGATCGAGGATGACGGCTTAACGCAGGAAGAGTTCAAGGAGCGAATGATGGCATATTACACGGCTCTTTCCAAACTGAACGAAGAAGCGCATGGCTTGGAAAGCAAAATTGCAACCAATTTACAGGAGTTGTTCCAATGAGCCAAATAAAGAAGAAACATATTCGATCTAAAACAATATGGCAGATTTTTTTGTTATTCCTTGAGATTACTGTTATCGTTGGCGGATTGACTTGGTGTAGCAGCGTTTTGTGGGAGTTTGAATCCGGACTGGATGTTTTAGAGCGAATTGGATTATTCTATGGTTTCTATCAGATTCTTACCTTTATTATTCTGTCAAACCTGAATGATATAAAAGCAGACGAATTTCTTGCACTGAAGAATACTGCATCTATTGCGTTGAAAGCCTGCGAATATAACGATGAAGCTTGGAAAGATATTGCCAAAGACCAGATTGATAAGCAGTTAGATAGTGGCGTTTTCAATGATATGCTTGTGCGCAAAAACTATGGTGTTCTTAAACAGTGTATAGACGAGAACGCAATAAAAAACATTGAATATATGATTATTTGGGCAGAACATTGCGCCGAAGAAAGCCAGTTACTTTGGCGTTTTTCTTTCCTGCTCAGATTGGTTAAATAACGGAAAGGAGGCGGAGAAAAATGAGTAAATGGGAAGAAAAAAGATTGGAAGACATTATTGATGTAAATCCGCCTGTAAAGCTGAAAAAGGGAGAATCTTACCCTTTTATTGATATTGATAAAGTATCACCCACTCGTTGTTCGGTGACGAACGAAGAAGTAAAAGTTTATGACGGACAAAGTAGCAGTAAGTTTTGTGATGGCGATACTGTTTTTTCCCGCATCACACCTTGCTTGGAAAATAGAAAGATTGCCAAAGTAGCCATTGAGGGTGATGCTGCATTTGGCTCAACGGAGTTCTATGTTTTCAGAGCAAAAAAGAAGAAGGCTGATGCACGATTCACCTATTATCTTACTTCCAGTGATGCAGTTGTGTTGCCGGCAATCAACAGCATGACTGGCGCAAGTGGCAGACAGCGTGCGGACAAAAGGTTTATTCAGCGATTAAAACTCAATCTGCCGGATCTTCCTACACAGGAACGTATCGCAGATGTTTTATCTGCTTATGACGAGCTGATTGACGCAAACAACCGTAGAATTGCGCTGTTGGAGCAAACAGCGCAAGAACTATACAAGGAATGGTTTGTCCGCTTTCGCTTCCCAGGGTATGAAAATGTTCAGTTTCAGGATGGATTCCCAAAAAGCTGGATAATTAAGCGATTAGCTGATTATGGGCGAACAGAAACCGGAAAAACACCATCTACGGAGATTGCCGAAAACTATGGTGAGGAAATGATGTTTGTCAAGACTCCCGATATGCATGGTAACATGTTTATAATTCAGACTGAAGACATGCTTTCTGAACGAGGACATAGCACACAACCTAAAAAATTACTTCCAGCTAATTCCATTATGGTTAGCTGTATTGGTACGGCAGGTGTTGTATCCATCAATGCAAGACCAGCCCATACAAATCAGCAGATTAATTCGATTATTTTGAACAATCCGAACGAACTGGAATGGCTATACCACACTTGCAAATCCCTAAAGGAAACTATTGAATTATTCGGCGCTACTGGCGCAACGATGACTAATCTTAGCAAAGGCAAATTTGAAAAGCTCAAGGTAGTCGACCCCGGAGAAGATTTGATTTTGGCATACCATAACAAGGTAAAGCCACTATTCGATGGGATTAAATCTCTTATGTACCAAAATCAGAATCTGGCAGCGCAGCGTGATATGCTGTTACCTCGCCTGATGAGCGGCAAACTGGAGGTGTAAGTATGGGAACACTAAAGATAAAATTTCCTCACAGTGAGGAGTATGAATTTGAAGCAGGAAAACCAGTTGTATTATTAGGAGCTAATGGTGCTGGAAAAACAAGATTTAGCATTAAAATTGAAGAATTGAACGATCTAACTTTTAATAATTGGAATGTCCAAGAGTCTGTGCTGATACATAGAATTTCTGCCCAAAAATCATTATCTATCCAAGAAAGTATTTCAATTTTAGATCATGAGAGTTCCGTGCGCAGTTTCTTTATAGGGGATGTTAATCAATATGCTACTAAATCTGGAAATCGTTTTGGTTCAAATCCCGCTACATTTCTGTTAGATGATTTCAACAAAGCATTATCACTTCTGTTTTCTGAGGAAAATAAAGAATTACAGTTAGCACATCAACGAGATAAGCAGGCAATAAAAGAAAACTCAACACGTCCTGAGCCAATTACGACTGTTGTTGAGAAAGCAACTGATATATGGAACGAATTGCTTCCTCATAGAAAGATTGATCTGACAGGAAATGGCGTTCACGTAAATTATGAAAGCCAAAGGTACCATGGCAAAGAAATGAGCGATGGAGAACGTGTCATGCTGTACATGATTTGTCAGGTCTTGGTACAGCGCCCAAACACATTGCTTATTGTTGATGAACCTGAACTTCATATCCATAAATCTATCGTTGATAAATTATGGACACGACTGGAGTCCGAACGAAATGACTGTGTATTTATGTACATTACTCATGACCTAAATTTTGCCTTGTCCAGAAACGAGGCTAAAATACTTTGGGTTAAGAGTTACAGTGGGACTGATTGGGAATATGAGTTCCTGGATAGCGCTGACTACGAGGACATTCCAGAAGATTTGTTGTATGAAATAATAGGTACTCGCCAAAAAGTGCTTTTTGTGGAGGGAACTAAGAACAGTTACGATCATTATCTTTATCAAGAAATTTACAAAGACAAAGGATATCATGTTATTCCGTGCGGTGGTTGCCAAGAGGTAATTCGATTGGTAAAAGCAAAACGCACATATGAAAAATTAAATGCAATAAATGTATATGGAATTGTAGATCGAGATTTCAGAACAGAAGATGAAATATCAGCATTACGTGGTGATGGGATTTATTGTCTTGATGTTGCCGAAGTGGAGAATTTATTCGTGGTGCCAGAACTGCTTGATATTATGGAGACCGCATTGGCGTGTGATCCTGGAGCAGCACAACAAGCAAAAGATTTTATTGGCAATCTGTTCTCCCAAAATAAAGATAATCAAGTTGCACTCGCTTTGGCGCAAGAAATGAAACATCAGTTGTCATTGTTTGAATTGGGAAAACAGAAACTGACGCCTAAAGAAATTAAGGATAAGATTGACCTGAAATATTCGGAGCAGAATATTTCGACATTCCTTACTGAGAAACAGGCGATTTTTGATGGGGCAGATACAACTGAAAAGATTCTTGCAGTGTTCAATTTTAAGGATATGTCAAAGAAGGTTGGAGAAAAATTTGGCATCAAAGGTCGTGACTATCCACAAAGGGTATTAAATCTGCTACGCAGTAAGCGTAGTGAAAAAGAAGCCATTTTGGAAGCTTTGGGTAAATATACGCCTGAGCTCCCCTAAAAAACTGGAGGTGATTCTATGCCGAAAATCATAACGGAAGATATGATTGAGCAAGCCGCCATTAAGGCTTTGCAGGAGCGGCATGACTATAATGTTCTGAACTGTATGACAGAAGAACCGGACACACTTCCTGACGGAACCGGACGTAAAGATAAGAAGCAAGTTGTTCTGCCGGATGTGATGTTCGAGAGCTTATGCCGGATCAATCCAGATATTCCGGAACAGACCGTTCGCACGGTGGTGGACGAGCTGTGTCATACTCCTGTTTCTGGAGATTTAATGTTGACCAATTACCAGAACTATCAGAAGATCCGTAACGGTATCACTGTAGAATATAACGAAAACGGTAAGAAAACCTCTAATATCCTCCGTCTGTTGTCCTATAACGATGCTTTGAGCAATACATTTACGGTAGCTTCTCAAATGTGGATCAAAGGAGAAACGCATTGGCGCAGACCGGATCTGATTATCTTCATCAATGGATTTCCGCTGGTTTTCATTGAACTGAAAAACAGCAATATCCCGGTGAAGAATGCCTATGACATCAATCTGAAGAATTATCTGAAGGATATACCGTATCTATTCAACTACAACCAGATTTGTGTTCTGTCTAATGGTATGGAAACTCGTCTGGGAAACTTTGCCGCAGGGTATGAGTTTTTCTTTGAATGGCTGAAGGTGGAGAACGAAAAGGAAAACCCGGACAGAAAAGCCATCCGAGAGAACTGTACCAGTTTGGAGTATTTTATTGCCGGTCTTTGTGAACCGAAAAATCTGCTGGATTACATAGAAAACTTCATTCTTTACGATCGCCGCAGAACAAAGATCATTGCAAAGAATCATCAGTTCTTTGGCGTGAACAATGCCTACAATGCTTTCCTGCGTCGTGAGGAATTGAAGGGTAAGCTGGGTGTGTTCTGGCATACCCAAGGTAGCGGTAAGAGCTATTCCATGGTTATGCTTGCCCGAAAGATTAAGCATAAATGTACTGGCAATTTTACCTTCCTTATCGTTACTGACCGTGAAGATCTGGATACGCAGATTTATAAGAACTTCTTGCGTACCGAATTTATTACCGATAAGGACAAGGTACAGCCTGCCAACAGCAAGCAGTTGCGTGAAGAACTGAAAACCAACAAATCTATTCTGTTTACACTGATTCATAAGTTCAGATATGACAAGGGAAAGAAATATCCTGTTTTGTCTGAGCGTGACGATATTATTGTTATCGTTGACGAGGCTCACCGTACTCAGTACAAAGATTTGGCAGAGAATATGCGCACCGGCTTGCCGAACGCACAGTTCCTGGCATTTACAGGGACACCTCTGCTTGGAGCAAAGCGACTGACCAATGCGTGGTTTGGTGATTATGTCAGCGAATACAATTTCGCAGAATCCATCAAGGATAACGCTACCGTACCGCTCTACTATGTGAAGCGTGTACCTGAAGTAGAGTTGCAGAACGATTTCCTTGATTCTGATTTTGCGGAAATTTTGGAAGAAGAAAACCTGACGGATGCAGAACAGCGCCGTCTGGAAAATCACTATGCAAAGGAACTGGAAGTCATCAAGCGTGATGATCGTCTGGATGCCATTGCTCAGCACATAGTTTACCATTTCCCTCGCCGCGGTTTCCGAGGAAAGGGCATGGTTATTTCTGTAGACAAGTTTACTGCCGTGAAGATGTACGATAAAGTAAGCTACTACTGGAAAGAAGAAATTAAAAAGTTAAATGCGCAGATCACCAAAACCAAGGATGCTGCTGAGAAACTCCGTCTGAAAGATCTTGTGGACTATATGCGCAAAGTGGAAATGGCTGTTGTCATCAGTGAAGATGCCGACGAAGAAGCTAAATTTGCAGCAGAAGGATTGTCCATAAAACCGCATCGTGACCGTATGAACAAGGTTGATGAAAATGGTTTTGACATCGAGGATAACTTCAAAGACCCGAACAATCCGTTACAATTGGTTTTTGTCTGCGCTATGTGGCTAACAGGATTTGATGCACCGTCTGTCTCTACCTTGTATTTGGATAAGCCGATGAAAGGTCATACGCTGATGCAGACCATTGCCCGTGCCAACCGTGTATATAACGGCAAGGAATGTGGTTTAATCATCGACTATTTAGATGTGCTCAAGTATCTGAAACGTGCTCTGGCTGATTATGCGTCTGATGACGGTGGCTTAATGCCAGTAAAAGACGTGGACAAGCTTTTGGGGCAGCTGCACGAAGCAATCGACCTGACCAAAACTTTCTGCATGAGTCATGGCGTAGATCTAAATAAGGTTGTTGAAGATGGCGATACATTCAAGAATTTGTCTCTGTTTGAGGATTATGCAAATACCATTGTTGGTAATGATGATGTGAAAAATGAGTTTGCTGTAATGGCAAATACCGTTGATGGTCTGTACGAATCCCTACGACCGGATATTTTCAAGATGGATTTTGAGCCTTCATACAAAGATGCCATCCTCTATTTGAAGGGAATCATTGATGGCAAAATCCGTCCGGAAAAGATTGAAGCAGCACAAGCCAGAATCAACGAACTGTTAGATCAGAGTGTTATTACTGCCGCTGATGCGAGAAAATATACCATCACAGAAGCGGGAAAAGAACTTGATCTGTCTAAGCTGGATATTGATGAACTCAGATCTCAATTCAAAAAGCTGAAGAACAAAAACCTTGAAATCGTTAATCTGCGTAAGCATATTGAAGAAAAGCTTCAAAAGATGTTGCGACGTAATACAACCCGCATAAAGTTTGCAGAGCGTTTCAGAAATATCATTGATGAGTATAATGCCGGCGGCTCTCAAAATGATGATTTTTATGAGAAGCTTCTGAAGTTGATGGAAGAACTTCGTGCAGAGGAAGAACGACATATCAAGGAAGATTTGTCGGAAGCTGAGTTGGAATTGTTTGACCTTCTGCGAAAAGAGCATCTTACTGCGGATGAGGAAAAGCGTGTTAAGTTGGCAGCGAAGGAACTTTTTAACACACTTACAGAGAAGCGAAAAGAGTTGTTCATTGTTGGATGGCAAAACGATCCGCAGCCGAAGGAACGAGTGAAGAGTGAGATTGTCTATATCCTGAATAAGTTTTTGCCAGAAAGCTACGACAGAGAAATTTTCTCGAGAAAGAGTACGCTTGTATTTGATCATATCGTTGATCAGGCAATGACCGGTTATAACTGGGTAGCATAGTATAAAAACTATATGAAATGACTTCGTCTCAATTTGGGACGAAGTCATTTTTCTGCAACGATACAATATTTCTTTGGACCAAGTCGGTCTGAAGTTACCATACAGCTTCCCGACAACTCGTCGGGAATAAAAATAACTTCTCGCCAAATTGGCGAGAGGTACGGTTCCTGCTCTTTGACTTGTTCCCAATTTGGAAACAGGTCCGATCGTGAGAACTCTTAATTTCACTTGTACTCAAGTTGGGCACAAGTTCAAATATGGGAAAAGAGTATTTCGGCTTGTGGACGAATTGGCCACAGGTGGCATAGTGGAATTATTCCCAAATTGGAAATAAATTAGAGCCATATTTTGACCCTTCACAAATTGGCAAGCAGTGTAAACCTGTACAGGTTCACTCATTTTCGCAAAATCACCTTTCGGTGCTTTTGCAAAAAGTGCTTGTTGGGGCAACATCCCCAATCCCCTTCGAACATCATCTTTCGATGATGGCTGCTCGCTCATTCTGAGCGTTTCCGAGAGTGCAACTTCTGGCCAATTTGTCCAGAAGTAACATGATAAAAAATAACTTCTGTGCAACTTGCGTCGAAGTGAAAAATGTTTTTCCGGCACTCCTCGACATACTTGTTTTTTCTACAATTATCCAGTAGAATAAACGCAGAAAATTGAATATTGGTTCGAGATTGATTTTATAGTTTTGCGGGATTACCCGATTTGAAGTCCGACATATTTGTGAAGGGACGAGTCCTTCTTCACGTTGGCTGTTACATAGAACCATCAGATAAGTGCAAGTGTTCTTGTACTTGTTTCTTGATGCCTATGTGACGGCTTTTTTGTTTTAACTTCTGCCCAACTTGGGCGGAAGTAAACAGGCAACACACGAAGGAGGAAATAAATGACCAACGAATTTAATTTTAATGTAAAGCACGAAGATTACAAGGAATGGCTCAACCAGATTGAACAGGTTTCGGATGCTGATTGCTCACTGCTTTCTGAGCCAGACCCTTACACTAAATGTGTACGTTCGCCAGAAATTCAGAAAAGTGCTGCTGCAAAGATGGATGCCAACGGAAATATCCATGCAGGCAATATCTCTGCATACTGGATACCGCAGATCACGCTCCAAAGGGAAATTGGGGGGACAGTCTATACCGTCACCGGATATTACGAAGGGAAAACTGATTTGCTCCGTAAACTGGAACGAATGACCGTTGACAGAATGCGCAGAGCCATGGAGGACGACATCGATGACAAATAATAAAACCTTTGATACAATATCCTTGACTAACCAAGAACTGTCAGTTGTCCCTATGAAGGAGGAAACAGAAATGTTAAGGGCAACAGACAAAATTACCGCTTTATATTGCAGACTTTCTCAGGAGGATGCACTGGCTGGCGATAGCAACTCCATTGTGAATCAGAAAAATATCCTGCTCCAATATGCCAAGGATAATCGCTTTCCGAATCCGACTTTTTTCGTAGACGATGGCTACAGTGGCACTACCTTTGACCGCCCTGGTTTTCAGAAAATGCTGGATGAAATTGAATCCGGCAATGTGGCAGTTTGTATCACCAAAGACCTTTCCAGACTTGGCAGAAACTCTGCTATGACTGGCCTGTACACCAACATCACATTCCCGAAACACGGTGTCCGTTATATTGCCATCAGTGATAATTTCGATACCAGCGATCAGAATGGCATGGGGATTGATATGGCAGGCATCAAGAACTGGATCAATGAGTTTTATGCCCGTGATACCAGTCGCAAAATCAGAGCCGTCAATAAATCCAAAGGTTCCCGTGGTATTCCACTTACAACCAATGTTCCTTACGGATATATGAAAAATCCGGATGATCCTACCCGTTGGCTCGTTGATGAAGAAGCAGCTATCGTTGTAAAGTATATCTTCAAGATGGCAATGGAGGGACGTGGGCCGAGCCAGATTGCAACGCAGTTGACCAAGGACAAGGTACTTACTCCAACAGCTTATAAGCAGAAACAGGGCTTAAATACTCCACAGGCGACACCGGAGAATCCAAGCAAATGGCATCAGACCACAGTGAGAAAGATTCTGGAACGCAGAGAATATACAGGCTGTATCGTCAACTTCAAGACCTTTACCAATTCCATTTGGGACAAGAAAAAGCGTGACAATCCGGTAGAAAATCACTCTGTTTTCTATGATACTCACGAAGCGATCATTCCAGAGGATATATTCGAGAAGGTTCAGGTGTTGCGTCAGAATCGCCAACGCAGATCCAAGACAGGAAAAACAAGCCTGTTCTCCGGTATGGCGTATTGTGCCGATTGTGGTGAGAAGCTGTATTACTGCACAGCTAACAATTTTGAGAAGCGACAGGATTTCTTCGTGTGTTCCACCCATCGTAAGAACGATGAAAAATGCAAATCCCACTACATCCGTGCAGTCGTTTTGGAGGATATGGTGTGGATGCACATGGAAACTGTCATCAGCTATATTCTCCACTATGAAGATCACTTCCGTGCAGTTGTGCAGGAACAGCTAAAAATAGAAAGTGATGAAAAGATACAGGCATGGAGAAAGCAGCTAACACAGGCTGAAAAACGTATTGCTGAGTTGGACAGACTGTTCGTGAAGATTTATGAGGACAATGCCAAAGGGAAACTGTCTGATGAGCGTTTTTCTATGATGAGTGGCAACTATGAAGCGGAACAGAAAAAGCTCAGAATGGACGCTGTAGAGTTTCAGAAGAATATCGAAGAACAGGAGCGTCAGAATGAGCGATTGGAGAAATTTATTCAGAAAGCAAAACACTATCAGGATCTGAATTCTCTGACTCCTGATGCGCTGCGAGATATGGTCAGTGCCATCTATGTAGGTGCGCCGGACAAGTCTTCCGGAAAACGTCAGCAGAAAATCGAAATTTACTACGATGGTGCAGGATTTATTCCGCTAAACTTATTGATGCAAAGAGAAACGGCGTGACCGAAGTCACGCCGTACTCTCCCCGAAAATCGGGACTTTTAATTTTTTCCTGTTTTACGGGCACCGCCCGAATCCGGGCTTTTTTTTTACTTTACAGGAAATTGCTTTCCTGTAAAGTAAAAAACGCTCCGCGAGGATGCGCACTGCGGCGTATAAG
>NZ_JAJEQU010000024.1:0-29283 GCF_020687575.1 Roseburia sp. CLA-AA-H209 | reverse complement strand
CTTTCTTTATCGGATAAAATAACCTGTTCTCCTAGTCCCATATCATCAAACGACCATATTACGCACACAAAGACCATCTCTTTACAAGATGACCACTGCCTTAAATTCATTTTCATCGCAGGAAAGCACCATATCACCGCCATATTTATCCACAACTGCTTTTACATTTAACAATCCAATACCGTGATGATCCCCTCTTTTGCTCTTTATCGTATCATTTTCAATTTCCACCTTTTCTGTCACCGGATTTCTTACCGCAAATATCAGTTTATGTTCTTCGCACTCTAATTTCAGATGAATGACCGCTTTTCCGGTATTTTTCAGTACCTTTTCACTCTCCCGGATTGCATTATCCAATAAATTAGAGAGCAGAATCACAATCTCTTCCTCCTCCAGACAGATCTCCTGCAGATCCCCTACTTTTAGGATCACTGCTATGTGTTTCTCCTGCATGCTGCGGTACTTCTGGTTTAAAACAGCATTGACCACCGGATGGTTCGTGTTGATTGCCGACATCTCGACAGCTATGCTCTCTGTCAGCTTCTGCGTAAATGAAAGTGCCTCATCTGTGTGTCCATTCTTTATCAATGTCTGGATCGTGGAAAGCTGATTTTTATAATCGTGCATTTTTCTTCGCTGACGCTCATAGATTTCTTCCCGGTCCTGATAATCTGCAATACGATTTTTCTGATTTTGTTCCGTAAGTACCGCAATTTTTATTCTCTCTTCTTTTTCAATGGTATTCTGCATGAACTCCATAAGGATAAGGTTAATCGCAACCAGTCCCACCGAAAGAAATAAAAATACATTCTGCATATCATCGTTTTCTGAATAAAACATAAGAATGAAACCGACCACCGTAAATACAGGAACACAGAAAAACTGAAACCACTCTTTTCCTGTAATCAGACCGCAGCTTTTTCTTGTCTTGCTAAATCTTCTGATAAACAACATCAGAATGATAAAAACCGTCTTTGATATCAGTGCCTGTAAAAACCATTTTTCTTGGATTGAACCTCCTCTTCCCAACAAAACAGTCACATAATCAATCAATACAAGCATTGTATAGTTGATGATTGAAAACAAAAAACTCTGCCGGAAGGAAACTTCATAATAAGCCAGATTCAGGAAAGACATAACCAGTATAATCGGGATACATTTTAACATTCCGATCCATACCCCTGTGACTGCTGCCAGATAAAGCACTCCGCAATAAACAAAAAATCTATATCTGTTCCTATATCCGCCATCTCTTTTTTCCATAAAAGTATCAAAAAAGTATAGCGTTCCTTTTACTTCCAGCATTTCCGCAATAAATGTCAATACCCAGAATGTCATATTATTCTTCTCCCTTATACAGCATATATTCCCTCTTTACCTGTGCATATCGTGCCTTGGGAACCGGAATCTTTTTTCCCGTGGTAAGTGTCATCACATAACCGCTGATTTTTGTGATGTACCTCATATTTACAAGAAAACTTAGATGTGCCCGCACGAATCCCATATCCTTGAATTCATTTTCCAGTTCATCCAGTTTTTTATAAATCTGAAATGTCCCTTTTTCTGTATAAAATACATTTTTGTGAAGCTCTGTTTCTATATAAATGATGTCATCTGCATAAAGTTTTATCGTTCCTTCCACAAAACGAAATTCGAGAATCCTACGGTTTTTATTAATTTCTGCTATCAAATCATCCATACATTCTTCTATAGTATCTGCAAGGTTATCTTTCAGCAGAAAACGGCTTGCTTTCACCTTATATCCATCCAGTGCGTAATTCATGTATGCCGTCACCAGCACAACTGGAAGTTTTGGATATTTTTCTTTAATCCTCATAGCTGTTTTCAGCCCATCCATCCCCTGCATATTGATATCCAGAAATAATAGCTGACACGCTTCCAAAGCTGATTGTTCTTCGCATAACTGTTCTCCGGATTCATATTCTGTAATAGTAAACTCATAATTCTTTTTTTCACCATAGTCTGACAGCAAATCTGACAGATTTTTTCTGTCATCTATCCTGTCATCACAAATAATAATGTTCATATTTTTCATTCCTGTCTTTGATTGCTCTCATACCTGTAAACCATACAAGTCTCACCTAGCACTCTTTATTATATCAAACAAATCTTCCGCTCGATCATTCTCCGCATCAAATGACTATTTTCCGCATAGAACGACTATCTCCTATAGAAACGCAGAAGCACTGTATCTCAAACTCTTTGAAATACAATGCTTCCCTGCATTTTCTATATCGTCATGTTGATATTATTACTTTACTATCCTGCACACTCTCTGGGAGTGACTGTATCTATCAAAAAAGAAGCCAGCAGTTTATTCACGCACTACTGACTTCCTATATTATTCATTTTATTTACTTCGCTGCGTCTCAGACAAGTTTTCCATCTTTAAACACAATCTCTTTTATTTCTTAATATGCTTAAAAAGTTTCGTAACAAACAAGGCTTTCAAGAATATAGTGTTTTTTCACTTCTTTTCCTAATTTTACACCCCAAAGCTCATCCTACATTGTAGTTAATCCCTTTGTGTGACAAATCAGAAAATGTGAATCGGTGACAAGCATCCATTCCCGCTGACAAAATCAGTATTTTCAGTCCTGCTTCGCTGACAAATTTGTCACTGAAATTACAATTCTGCATGAAAAAAGCGGCAATGAAACTATCTTCATTACCGCTAAAAATGAGCGTCTCCTATAGGAATCGAACCTACAATAGAGTCTTAGGAGGACCCCGTTATATCCATTTAACTAAGGAGACAAATGCCGTATTTTCGGGCTTTTCAGCTCTTTTGGCTCCGGCTACCATATCTATGAATTCAACACTTAGTGATGAATTTCCATTGTATCTTATTTTGACATTCAGGTCAATCCCTGTTGGAATTGAACTCTGACTTATCACTTTCCAACTTCCATAAGTCTCAACCATGATTGAACCTTAGGAGGCACTTGTTATATCCATTTAACTATGAGAACTAATATTACCTAATAATTTACTTTTCCCTGCATCCAGATGACTCCCTTAAATCTTCTGCCAATTGCAGGTTCCCCCAGAAGGTCTTTTTCATTGATGCAGACATCATATATCAAATCGTTACAGTCCAGTGTAAGCAAACAGATTTTATCACCTGTCATCTTATTATTCTCCATCCTGTAATCTACAATTTCACCTAAAATGGAATACTGGTCACTTTCGATTCCGTATGGCATAAAATAAGAATCTACAATACTTAAGATATCCTCGTTAGCTATCCGTCTTGACAACATGGAATAAGTATCAATATCTTCCAGTGTAAGATTTTCAATGGCATCCTCGTCTCCCTCTCTTGCAGCTGCAATGAGGTAATTACGGTCCTGACTGTTTTTCTTTGTATTCTGGATCTGCTTTTCATTTTTGCTGATTGGCATAATGATTTTTCCATTTAATGACAATGCACTTAATGTAGCGGACATTGGACGCATCTTCGGATTTCTGTGATGCTCGGATAAATATTCTGCAACATTCTGTAAATAGAAAATCAATGTAACGCCCAGCTTCATTTCGTCACAGACACCGGCATAAGATTTTTTTTCGGAATGCTTCTCTATCTCTATCTGCTCCTGGGTCGTGATTCCGTCACCCTCTACATACGGGTAATAGTATTCGGTATGAAAGGTTCCATCTTCTGCATATTCTCCGCAAACACGGATTCCAGCTCCCGGTGCAATCTCTTTCGTCATTTCTACAAATTCATTTCCCATGGAATCTTCTGAGACTTCAATTCTATCCGGGGATGAAACGATTTTATCCGTGAGTTTCTCTATATCAGATTTTTTCATATTGTTCTGAAATCCAATTGCTCTTAAATAGCTATGCACGAATCTGTTCTTCCTTCCTTGAAATACCATCTGAAAACCTAAAACAGGCATACCCTATTATATAGTATGCCTGTCATTTTTACAATCTGCTTTCTGCAAATTTATTCATTAAATTTATTCATCTTTTGATTTCATTGCCATTTCTAAAGCTTCTTTTTCTTCTTCGGAAAGTGCAATAATAGAATTTCCATCAATTATTTCCTTAATATACGTATAGCAGCCTTCTCTGCTATGCATTGCATTGATGATATATCCGTCATTGCGCTCATTCAACATTGCAAGGGAAAAGCTCAGCTTTCCACCCATCTCATTAAAGGCATCATATTTTACAAGTCCAAGCTTCTGGAATGTAAAACGTAAAGTAGCAAATATATCTTCGATATTTTTCTTATTTGCCTTGTTAGATGCAACCAGATCATCTATTTCATCTAAACGCTCTTTCAATACATCTTCCAGCGTCCTGGCATCTTTTCCGGACATGAACTTTTTATATTTCTTTTTTAACTTACTCATCTGGACGATATTTACAATGGTAACTATAAAAAGTATCAATACCAGTGCTGCCAGTCCTACTATTACATAATCGGAATCAATTCCTAAATATTCTGAAAAAATCATGTTGTTATCCTCTTCTCTTAATTACAAACAAATGTTCTATTTTTTAATACTTTCGATTAATTCATATATTCTTGTTAATTCATCTGGGGAATAATATTCGATTTCAATTTTTCCCTTCATAGAATCCTTCTGATTAATGATAACCTTTGTTCCAAGTATTGTTTTCATTTTTTCTTCTGCTTCCTGGTAAACAGCATCCAGTTTTTTCTTTTCCGGATTCACCTCTTTTGCAGGTGCATTCTTCTGTTTCTGCATTTTCTTTACCAGCTTTTCAGTATCTCTTACACTGATTTTCTCATCGAAGATTTTTTGTGCAAGTGTATACTGTTTTTCTTCATCAGTGATTCCAAGTAAAGCTCTCGCATGCCCGGTAGAAATCATATCGTCAATTACCATCTGCTGCACTTTATCACAAAGTTTTAAAAGCCGCATGGAATTAGTAACTGCAGTTCTGCTCTTTGATACTCTCTCCGCAACTTCATCCTGTTTCAGATTGAATTCATTTAAAAGACGTTTATATGCAATTGCCTCTTCAATTGGATTTAAGTTTTCCCGCTGGATATTCTCAATCAGGGAAATCTCTACGATTTCCTGTTCAGTTAAATCTTTGATGATTACAGGAACTTTCTTTAATCCTGCCATCTTTGCTGCTCTCCATCTTCGCTCACCGGCAATGATTTCGTAGTAGTCTTTCCGGTCTACTACCAGAAGTGGCTGCAACACACCAAACTGTTTGATAGACTCTGATAATTCTAATAATGCATCTTCATCAAAATTCTTTCTCGGCTGTTCTTTATTTGGTTCTACTTTATTGATATTTACCATGACTTCATTTTTTGCATCTGTCTTCTCATTGGATGTTCCAACTTTATCTGCAATCAATGAATCCAAACCTTTTCCCAATCCACCTTTTCTTGTTGCCATTTAGATATCCTCCCTGTCGATTACTTCTTTTGCAAGAAGTCTGTAGCTTTCTGCTCCCGCTGACCTGCTGTCGTATAGATTAATTGGAAGACCGTGACTTGGTGCTTCTGCTAATCTTACATTTCTTGGAATGATTGTTTTATAAATTGTTGTATGTAAATTATTTTTTACATTATCTACTACTTCATTAGAAAGATTTGTTCTGGAATCATACATAGTAAATACAACTCCTTCCATCTTCAAATCTGGATTCAGTCTTTCCTGTACCAGGTCAATGGTGTGAATCAACTGGCTGATTCCTTCCAATGCATAATACTCACACTGAATTGGAACCAATACGGTATCTGCTGTTGTCATAGCATTTACTGTCAGCATATTCAAAGATGGCGGACAATCAATAATAATAAAATCATAATCGTCCCGGATATAATCTACTGCATTTTTTAAAATATACTCTTTATCATTGATTCCCAAAAGTTCAATCTCTGCTCCGGACAAGTTTACATTAGATGGAATCAAAGTCAGATTTTCAATCTCTGTTTTATGAATACTTTCACGAATTGTACATTCATCCAGCATTAATTCGTAAACAGTATTTTCTAAATCATCCTTATCAACTCCCAATCCACTGGTGGTATTTCCTTGCGGATCCAAATCTATTGCCAATATTTTCTTTCCGGCTTCTGCCAGACATGATGACAAATTAATAGACGTTGTGGTTTTACCAACTCCGCCTTTCTGATTTGCTATTGCTATTATTCTTCCCATACTATTTTCCTTTCTGTCTCTTTCATCATTGAAACATAAATTTCAGTTTTCTATTATTTTATCTGTATCGAACTTGTTTTATTATAACACTATAACACTTTCATTTCCAGTAAATCCATGTAGAAATGGAAGTAATTTTTTCTATTATTTTTTCTGTTTTTACTTTTGTTTTTTGCTTTACAGAAAAGCAATTTCCTGTAAAGTAAAAAAATGTTTCACGTGAAACATGAAACATTTTCTTTCATAATATAGTAGACTTATTTTTTTATTCATACTAAATATTGTATCTATTTTATGTTTCACGGACGTTCTTTTACTAATGTTTCACGTGAAACATTTTATCAAAATACCTCTATTATGTTGTATATCAATTACTATTTATTCTAACTTATCTTATTTCGAATAGCGAATACTGCAGCCTGTGTTCTATCTTCCACATCTATTTTTCTAAATATATGGGAAATATGATTTTTTACTGTTCGTTCACTGATTGTCAACTCATCAGATATTTTCTTATTGCTACATCCTTCTGAAATCAATCGAAGTACATCTAGTTCTCTCTTAGTCAGACATTCTATTCTTTCTTTATCTAAAGCATAATCTTCCATACTTTCATTTAATGCAGGAAGAAGACTTGGTTGAATATAAGTATTTCCAGAAATAACCACATCAATTGCTTCTTTTAATTCATCATAACTGGAATCCTTTAATAAATATCCATCAATGCCGATATCAACAGCTTTCAATAAATATTCGACTTCATTGTGAACTGTTAATATCAATACCTTTACTGGGATTTTATTCTGTTTAATATATTCTAATACTTCAATACCATTTTTCTTAGGCATATTTATATCTAATAAAAGTATATCTGGATGAATCTTCTTATTTAATAAATTCAGACATTCTTCACCATCATTTGCCTCTGCAATTACTTTCATCGTACCATCCAGTTCCAGTAATTGTTTCAAGCCTTCCCGAATCATCATATGATCATCTGCTATGATTATTTCTATTTTATCTTTCACTTTACTCATTTTCTTCCTCCTCGACAAAGTTTGGTACACGAATACTTATTGTAGTACCCTTTCCTTCTTCACTTTTTATCTGAATCTCACCTGATAAAAGATGAACTCTTTCTTTCATAATAGATAAACCAAAACCGGAATTTTTTGTTTTTGCAACTTTCTTTTTTGTATTAAATCCAATACCATCATCTTCAATTACAAGTGAAATATCATTTTCAGTATATTCTAATACAACACATATTTCTTTTGCATCAGCATACTTCAATGCATTCGTGCATGCCTCCTGCATAATTCTTAATAAAGACAATGCAACAACAGGTTTCACGTGAAACGGTTTTCCTATTATAATATATTCTATCTTCCGGTTCCACTCCTGCTCAATTTTTGCAATAGCATGTTTCAGTGTTACATCTATTCCTATATCATCTATTGACATTGGTCTGAGGTTATATATCATTTTCCTTGTATTGCTTATCACATTGCGAATATTATCAAGTACATTTGATAATTCCATTTTACAACGCTGCGAATCCATATCCATTACACGCATAGAAAGTTCTATCTTATGAAGCATACTGGTAAGATCCTGTACTGTAGAATCATGTAAATCTCTCGCAATGCGCTGTCGCTCCATTTCCTGTGCTTCTAATAACTGAATCTTATATTCTGCATTATCTTCTTCCTGATATTGCTGGGCAATTGTCTCCTTTTCCCTCTCACATTGAATAATAGATTGACACTCTTCCAAACGACGTTGTACATCATATAACTTGTTCTGTAATTCAGACTTTTCTTTGATAATATTTTTCTGCTGTACTTTTAGCTCATTAATTTTTTCCTTATTACGGGCATTCACTGTTCTTGGAGTAAACGCTTCATAATTTGGATCATTTATTTCATCCAGAAGTTCAATAAATTTTATATTTTCTTTTTCTGTATTTTCTAAAGAAATAATTTTCTTTTCTGTCTCTCTCTTTTGATCTATCAGTTCCTTCTGAATTTTCTCCAGATATTCTCTAATCATAGCCCCTCCTAGAACATATGTTCTTATGTGGTATACATAGTAATTGTAAACTATTTTTTTCTATCTGAAAAGTCTTATTCTATGATTTTAATTGTAAAGCAGCATATTTTTGTTTATAATAAAAGTATCATAAACTTTAGGGAGGAATTACGATGAACAGGAATCTGAAAAAAGTAATCGGCATCACTACTACTGCTGTTACCGGCATGTATATTATAAATCGAATTGTAGATTATACTGCAGGACAAAAAAATCTTTTAACTACCGAAGAAGGAAATATATATCACTGGAAAAATGGTGACATCTTCTATACTGTTTCCGGTAAAGGAACTCCGGTTATTCTGATTCATGAACTGAATCCTGCTTCTTCCGCCAAAGAATGGAGTAAGATTGTACACCGTCTGGAAAAGAAACATACCGTCTACACTATCGACCTGCTTGGCTGCGGTCGTTCTGAAAAACCGGGTATTACCTATACCAACTTCCTATACGTACAGTTAATTAATAATTTTATCCACGACATTGTAAAAGAAGCGGCAAATATAGTCGTAACTGGTATTTCTTCTTCTTTTGTCATTATGGCACAGACAATGGAGCCGGATAACTTTAAAAAAATTATTCTGGTTAATCCATCTGACATCAATATCATCAAGGAAATGCCTACGAAAGAGACAAAAGCTGCCAAAACTATTTTAGAGATTCCAATTCTTGGTACCTTTATCTATAACCTGATTATGCATCACAAGAGAATTCGCAATTACATTGAAAGTAAATATTTCTTCAAGAAAACATTCCTTTCATCCAAATTGGAAGATACTTACTTTGAATCTGCACACAAAGGAAACAGTGCCGGAAAATATCTGCTTGCCAGCACCAAAGGAAATTATGTCAATATTGATATCACCAATGCTGTGAAAAAAGCAGACAATCTCTACATCATTTCCAGTAGAGAAAGAAATAATGCCGTAGCTATTATAGAAAAATATCTTCACTTAAATAAGAATATTGAAGCAACCTACATCTCCAATTCCAGATATCTTCCCCAGCTTGAAACGCCGGATAAATTTAAAGATATTGTTTTAATGTTCTTACAATAATAAAACCAGTCATTGAAAACAACGTATAAATCTTTAAAGGATAACAAACGAAAATTTGTTATCCTTTTTATTTACGCGAGTAGCGAGAAAAATCGCATGCTTGCATGCAGATTTGGCGAGCACCGCGATAACTCGAGAAACTCGCAAAGCGTGTTTCTCGTAGTTTACGCAACTAGCGAGAAAAATTATGATAGAAAAGAAGGAACCAAACATGTTTCCCGTAGTTTAATCTAATTTTAATTTTTACTTTAAAGGGCTTTTTGATGGAGTTCCAGCCTTACGTGGATATGCTTTTGGTGTCGCATGAACCTTATTAATTACCACAAAAGAACGTTTAATGTCACTATCCGGCAGTGTAAAATGAATTACATCCTCTATCTCGCCGCCCAGCACGAAAACTGCCTTCTTTGCATCCTTCAGCTCATCGTCCACCTCTCCAGACTTATAAGAGATAAATTTGCCGCTTGTGTGGATAAATGGTAGGCAATATTCACTTAATGTGGATAAATTAGCAACTGCTCTAGAAACACATAAATCAAATGATTCCCGATAATCTTTTCTTTTAGAAAGCTCCTCTGCTCTTCCATGAACCGTTTCAATATCCTTCAGATTAAGTGCTTCTATAACTTCATTTAAGAATAATAACCTTTTATTCAAGGAATCCGCCAGAGTAATCTTAAGCTCCGGAAACATAATCTTAAGTGGGATTCCAGGAAAACCGGCTCCAGTTCCCAAATCCAATAAAGTAAGCGGCTTCTTTAAGTCCATCACCTGGCAAAGAGAAATACTGTCTAAAAAATGTTTCTCAACAACATCCTCAAATTCTGTAATTGCAGTAAGATTCATTACTTTATTCTTTTCTACCAGCATTTCATAGAAAGTCAGGAACTGTTGCTCTTTCTCTGCAGTAAGTTCTAAATTCCAATCTGATAGAATATTTCTCATTTTTGTAAAATCATATGCCATAAGATATCCTCATTCTTCTTCCTATTTTTTTATCTGTTCCATATAGACTAACAACATCGTAATATCTGCAGGTGATACACCGGAGATTCTTGAAGCCTGTCCAATGGAAACCGGACGATAAAGCTTTAACTTCTGTCTTGCTTCGATACGAAGGCTGTCTACTGCATCGTAATCAAAATCATCCGGAATTTTCTTATTTTCTAATTTTTTAAAATGCTCCACCTGTTTAATCTGACGTTTGATATATCCATCATACTTAATATTAATATTAACCTGTTCCTGTACTTCTTCCGGAAGCTCCGGTCTGCCTTCATCAATTGGAGCCAGTTTTTCATAATCCAGTTCCGGTCTGCGAATCAGTTCGGTAAGACGGGTTCCGGTATTCAAAGGAGTACTTCCATATTCCTCTAATAGCTTCTGCACATTCTCTTTAGCACCGATTGTTACTGACTCTACCCGGTTTATTTCATCCTGAATTAATTTTTCTTTTTTTACTACCCAGTCATATCTTTCCTGAGAAATGAGTCCGACCTGATAACCATATTTACTAAGACGAAGGTCTGCATTATCCTGACGCAGTAATAAACGATACTCGGCACGGGATGTCATCATCCGATATGGCTCATGATTCTCCTTTGTAACCAGATCATCGATTAACACTCCGATATAGGACTCGGAACGATGCAATACAAGCTGTTCCTTCTCTTTTACATATAAAGCTGCATTGATTCCAGCAACAATACCCTGGGCTGCAGCTTCTTCATAACCGGAACTTCCGTTAAACTGGCCGCCGCTGAACAATCCCTTGATATTCTTAAACTCCAGCGTAGGTAACAACTGGTTTGGATTGATACAGTCGTACTCAATAGCATATGCATTTCTTACAATCTTCGCATGCTCCAGTCCCGGAACCGTATGATACATTTCATATTGAACATCCTCTGGCAGGGAACTGCTCATTCCACCGACATACATTTCATTGGTATTTAAGCCTTCCGGCTCCAAAAATACCTGATGTCTTTCCTTATCGGCGAATTTTACCACTTTATCCTCAATGGAGGGGCAATATCTAGGACCCGTTCCTTCAATAACACCAGCATAGATTGGTGAACGGTCGAGATTTGCACGGATAATCTCATGAGTTTTCGGATTTGTATAGGTAAGCCAGCAGGATGCCTGCTCTATCTGAACACTTTCCGGGTCTGTAGTAAAGGAAAATGGTACTACTCTCTCATCGCCGGTCTGCTCGGTCATTTTACTGAAATCAATACTATTCTTATCCATTCTTGCCGGAGTTCCCGTCTTAAAGCGGAACATTTCTACTCCATGGGCTTTTAAAGAATCTGTAAGATGATTAGCAGGCTGTAACCCATTCGGTCCTGTATAATTAATCACATCTCCATAGAGACATCTTGCCCGAAGATAAGTTCCGGTACACAATACAACAGCCTTACTGTGATAAATTGCTCCGGAAAATGTTTTAATGCCGGCAATCTTATTATCTTCTGTGATAATTTCAGATACTTCCGCCTGTCTTATGGTAAGATGTTCAGTAGACTGCAGCGTTTTCCGCATTTCCATACTATAAGACGCCTTATCTGCCTGGGCACGAAGAGAATGCACTGCAGGACCCTTAGATTTATTTAACATCTTCGACTGAATAAATGTTTTATCAATATTAATTCCCATTTGTCCACCCAGAGCATCAATTTCACGAACCAGATGTCCCTTGGAGCTTCCACCAATGTTAGGATTACAAGGCATCATCGCAATACTGTCTACACTTACTGTAAATATAATGGTTTCAAGTCCCATTCTGGCACAGGCAAGTGCTGCTTCACAACCTGCATGGCCTGCTCCAACCACACACACATCATATGTCTCTTCGATTACCGACATTTCGTTATCCTTCTTTCTATCTAAATATAATTATTTACCCATACAGAATTTACTGAAAATCTCATTAACCAGATCATCTTCTACTGCTTCTCCGATAATAGTACCCAGTTCTTCATAAGCATTCATAAGATCAATGGAATAAAAATCTTCCGGCATTCCATTTTCTACACTCTGTTTTACTAACTTTAAGCTCTCTACTGCCTGAATCAATGCGTTTTTATGTCTAATGTTAGTAATATATACTTCATCGTTAAATGAAATCGTTCCATGGAAAAACATTTCCGTAATTGTTTCTTCTAATACATCAATTCCAAGATTTTCTTTTGCAGAAATAGCTATCATCTTATGATCTGCACCGGATAATTTTTCTTTGATTTCATCTTCTCCGGTTACCTGGATTAAATCAGATTTGTTCAATAAAATAATGGCTTTCTTCTCCCGGATGGCATCTATAATCTTTTCGTCATTTTCATCCAATGCAGTAGAAGTATCCACTACATAGATAATAAAATCAGCTTTATCCACAAGGGATAATGCTTTATCCACACCAATTTTCTCTACCACATCCTCAGTACTTCTGATTCCAGCGGTATCCATGATATTAAGCGTAATGCCATTTAAATTAATCTGCTCTTCCAATACATCACGGGTAGTTCCAGCAATATCCGTTACAATTGCCCGCTCTCTTCCTACCAGCGCATTTAATAAAGAAGATTTTCCGGCATTCGGCTTTCCGACGATCACTGTATTAATACCTTCCTTTAAAAGGCTGCCATTTTCCGAAGAAGCAATCATCTGATTCATCTTCTGCATCAGTTTCTCTATTATAATAAGAAGATTCTCTCCATATCCATCAATACTGATATGCTCCGGATCGTCTAAAGCAGACTCAATAAATGCAATCTCATGTATGATTTTACCACGAATTTCTTTGATTTTCCCTGTAAGAGCTCCGTTTAACTGCTGCATGGAGCTTTTCAATGCAAAATCATTTTTTGAAGAAATGACATCCATGACAGATTCAGCCTGGCTTAAATCAATACGACCATTCAAAAATGCACGCTTGGTAAACTCTCCCGGTTCTGCCGGTCTTGCTCCATTTTTCAGCACTACTTCTAAAATACGCCGCATCACAAGTGTTCCACCATGGCAGTCAATTTCTACTGTATCTTCTCTGGTATAACTGTTCGGTGCCCGCATCAGAAGAACCATTACTTCATCTATTATTTCATCTTCATCATAAATATGGCCATAATGAATCGTATGACTCTTGCACTGTGATAAAAGCTTGTTTCCTTTTTTTGGCCGGTATATCTTATCAATTACATCAAAAGCATCTTCTCCACTGATACGGATAATTCCAATTCCTGAATTCGTCATGGCGGAAGCAATTGCTGCAATAGTCTCTGTTTTCATAGAAATCTCCTTAATATAAGAATTCTTATATTATCTGTGTAATATATAAGAGTTATAAAACGGTATAATTATATCATTTTATAACTCTTATGAAATCATTTTCTTATAAAATTTTTAAATTATTTTTTTAATGTAACAACTACATGACGGAAAGGTTCTTCTCCCTCGCTGTGAGTTTCTACATATCTGTCACCCTGCAATGCAGAATGAATCACTCTTCTTTCAAATGGATTCATTGGCTCTAAAGATACCGGACGTTTTGTTCTCTTAACCTTATATGCAATATTCTTTGCAAGATTTTCCAGAGTATCTTTTCTTCTCTGGCGGTAATCTTCGGTATCAAGCTTAACTTTGATATATCCATCCGAATGTTTATTAACAGCAAGATTTGTAAGATACTGAAGAGAATCTAAAGTCTGACCTCTCTTGCCAATCAGCAGTCCCATTTCTTTGCCGCTTAATTCTACTTCATAAACCTTATCATCTTCTGCTTTCTTAATGTCAATGGTAACTTCCATATTCATAGCAGAAAATACATTTTCCAAAAACTCACGGATATTATCTACCGTATCATTCTTCTTCCGTGCCTTGATGATTGCAGGTTTACTCTTGATACCAAGAAATCCGGTAGAGCCCTTCTCAATAACTTCTACCTCAATCTTATCACTGGTAGTTCCAAGCTTAATCGAAGCCTCTGTAATTGCATCATCCACTGTTTTTGCTGAAACTTCAATAAATTCCATTGTATATTACCCCCTCTATTTATTGTTTCTTTCATTGAATTCACGTACTCTGTTAGCTTTTGAGGCAAGGCTTCCTGCTTTTGCATTGCCTCTTACCTCTGCTGCATGCTCTAAAGCTTCTTCCTTTTCTTCTTTTGTCATAGTACCTGATTCAATAACATTTGCTTTTGTACTCATCTTTGCTGCATTAGCAATCTGATTTTCAATCAGACCCATTTTCTTTTCACGCTTTGCTTTCGCTTTTTCCTGATTAGCTTTCATAACAGCATCCCAGTCCATCTTATCAAGACGTTTGTTAATACCCCACTGCTGGATACTACGAACCAAAGCACTGGCAATCCAGTAAATACCAAGACCAACCGGTACAGTGAAACACATTACAAATGAGAATAATGGCATCATAAGGTTCATGGTTTTCATCTGCTGTGCCATTGCATCATTTTCACCGGTAGAAGCGGTAGGCATTAATTTGATATTTAATCTCTGTGTCAGGAAAGAAATAACCGGAATCAGTAATGCACCGATTGCAAGTAAATAAGCTCCTGACTTAAAGCCTGTTGTCATAATATTCCATGGGCTGTTTGAAATGTTAAGACCAAGGAAATAGTTTAACTTCTCTAAGGATTTCTCAGTTGCATCCAGATTAGTAAGATTACCAAATACGTTTTTTAACTCACTCCATCCGGAAGTATTCATCTTATATAAAACATCAACAATATAATTATGAAGAACATTTGTATCCGTTGCAGTAAAATCAACAGATAATCCTGCAATTTTAATTTTATCAACAAAGCTTGTCATCTTATCTGCAAAGCCGTCGATAGACATAATCTCTGTAACAAGAACAGAAAACTTCTCTTTTACAGCCGGTACATATGCCGGTACATTTAAGAATACACGATATAAAGCAAACAGAATCGGCATCTGGATTAACATCTGGATACAGCTTCCGGTCGGTGAAACACCATATTTCTGGTAAACCATCTGTGTCTCTTCCTGCATCTTCTGCATGGATACCTGGTCTCTCTTGTTTTTATATTTTTTCTGGATAGCTTGAAGTTCTGGATTCATTTTCTGTGAAAGCTTTGAAAACTTCTGCTGTTTATAGGTTAATGGAAAAAGACATGCATAAATAATCAAAGTTAAGATAATGATGCAAAGTCCGATATTTTCTATTCCAAACAAACTGTTCAGCACATAATAGATTCCATTCATAATCCATCCTAAGACCTTCGCAATCGGTCCGAGAATCTTACCATTGTACTGAGTTAAAATGATTTCTGACACTTAACGTACCTCCTAATCATGGAACCGGGTCATATCCGCCTTTTGAAAAAGGATTACATCTTAATATCCTCCAGAGAGCCAGTGCTCCCCCCTTTACTGCACCATACTTTTCCACGGCAATCAGACCATAAGTAGAACAGGTCGGGCAATAAGGGCACTTTGTTGTTTTCATTGGTGAAAGATATTTTCTATAAAATTTAATGATTGCAATTAAAATTTTTTTCAAAATCATTCCATCTTCTTTTCGATATTATCTTTAAATAATTCCATGAAGATTCGAAAGATGCAGCAATGAACTCTTTAACTTGTGATAACCTTCATTTTTTGCTGACACCCTTACGATGACTACAATGTCCCAACCACTATGAAACATCTCTTCGTGCAGTCTGTAACTTTCTCTTAATAATCTCGTCAGATGATGTCTTACTACACTATTTCCTACTTTTTTACTGACGGAGATTCCAATTCGATTCGATTCCAAACCATTTTCCAGAACATACATCACCAGATACTTGTCCGCATAAGACTTACCATTGCGATATACATTCTGGAAATCTTTGTTTTTCTTCAATGAGTCCATTTTTCAATCCTTAAAAAAGTCTTGTAATAAGAAGAAAAAGACCACAAAAGTTGTGGCCTATGCTGATAATTTCTTTCTTCCTTTTAATCTTCTTGCAGCCAATACTTTTCTTCCGCCTGCTGTACTCATTCTTTTACGAAAACCATGAACTTTATTTCTCTGTCTGTTTTTTGGCTGAAATGTCATCTTACCTTTATGCATAATAATCCACCTCCTCTATGCTAGAAAACATCAGTACAATTATAACAAAAAAACCTGTCAAGTCAAGTAAAACCTGCATTTTTCGGTAATTAATTTTTACACTACTATATATATAAGGAAGAAACTATTTTTAATCTATATCTAGTATCCATTTTCTTCCTTCCATACCATAAAATTTATATATCAAAATTTTATGCACAGGTTATCCACAATTGTTCATAACCTGTGCATAACCTGTAGATAATTTAAGGATAACTTGTTATTAAAATGACTTTGCCTTAATTTTGAATAGCTTTTTCCGCTAAAATAAAGGCTTTTTTATCCACTTTATTCACATTAGGCTTATCACCTATACCTTTAAAAGTTCTCATTGATAATTTGCCCCATTTAGTTTATTATTAAAAGAGTAGGATTCTATATAATGCTATAAATATGAGAAGCTTTAAAAAGCTTAAATAATAGAAACATGGAGATTTTTATGGAACAGATCATTGAAAAATGGGAAGAAATTTTAAGAACTGTCAAGGAAGAGCATGAACTTACTGACATTTCTTTTAAAACCTGGTTGGAACCACTTAAGGTATTTGATGTCAAAGACAATACTTTATACATACTGGTACCGGACGAACAGATGGGGCTTAACTACATTACCAAGAAATACACTCTTCCTATTAAAGTAGCAGTCGCTGAAATTATTGGAAAGGATTACGAAATCGAATTTGTACTGCCGGAGCAGGCAAAATCCATGCGTACACCGAAACCGATGGCTTTCGTAAATACAGAAAGTATTGACAAATCCAGTTTGAATCCAAACTATACCTTCGATACTTTTGTTGTTGGAAATAATAACAAACTGGCTCATGCAGCTTCACTGGCTGTTGCAGAATCTCCGGGAGAAGTCTATAACCCACTCTTTTTATATGGAGGCGTAGGACTTGGTAAAACGCATTTGATGCATTCCATCGCACATTTTATCCAGTCCAATAATCCAGATGTGAAGATTTTATACGTTTCTTCGGAAACTTTTACCAATGAACTGATTGAAGCCATCCGAAATGGCAATAATACAGCTATGACAAAATTCCGTGAGAAATATCGTAATATCGATGTACTTTTAATCGACGATATCCAGTTTATTATAGGAAAAGAAAGTACACAGGAAGAATTTTTCCATACCTTTAATGAGCTTTATCTTGCTAAGAAGCAGATTGTTATTTCTTCTGATAAGCCGCCAAAGGATATGGAAACATTAGAAGAACGTATCCGCTCCCGTTTTGAATGCGGTCTGACTGCTGACATCGGTTCTCCGGATTATGAAACCAGAATGGCAATTCTGCGAAGAAAAGAAGAAATGGATAATTTCCATTTAGATGATGAAATTTTAAAATACATTGCTACTAATATTAAGTCTAATATCAGGGAACTGGAAGGTGCTTTAAATAAACTGCTTGCCTACTCCAATCTCGAACAGACTGAGATTACCATGGAAGTAGCCATGAAAGAGCTTCAGAATATTATTTCTCCGGACAAGCCAAGGGAGATTACTCCACAGCTTATTATTGATGTGGTATGCGAACATTTCCATATTACAAAAGAGCAGATGATTTCTAAAAGCCGCAGCAACGATATTGCAAAGCCGAGACAGATTGCCATGTATCTTTGCAAAAATATGACTGGGGTTTCCTTAGAAAATATCGGAGAACTCTTAGGAGGAAGAGATCATTCTACCGTAATTCATGGTATTAATAAGGTAGAAGCTGAATTACAGACGAATGAAGCAACCGTAAATCTCTTAAATACCATTAAGAAAAAAATTAACCCAAATTAATTTATGCACAGGGTTCTGTTTATAATTTGTGAACTAGCTGTGGAATGGCTTTGGATAACTAATTATGTTAACTTTACATAAAAATTTATTCACTTTTTATTAAGACACAATCCGCAGTCATTTAAACAGGTTATACAGTAACAAAATTCTTTTAAATGCTTATGAATTAAGGGTTGCAGAGGTTATTCACTTATTAACATCCCCTAAGAATAAGACGTTTAATTTCTTTTTAAATATTATATTTATATATGTCGAAAGGAGTTATGAACAACATGAAAATCATCTGTTCAAAATCAAATTTACTTTATGGTGTAAACATTGTTTCCAAAGCCGTACCAATCAGAACGACCATGGCTATCTTAGAATGTATCTTAATAGATGCTTCTGCCGGTGAGATTAAATTAACTGCCAATGATATGGAACTTGGAATCGAAACAAAAATAGAAGGAGAGATTGAAGAAAGAGGAATTATCGCATTGGATGCAAAAGTTTTTTCTGATATCGTAAGAAAGCTTCCTGACAATGAAGTTGTAATCGAAACAGACTCTTCCTTTAAGACAACCATTACCTGTGAAAAAGCAAAATTCAATATCATTGGAAAATCCGGTGAAGATTTTTCTTATATTCCATATATTGAAAGAAATGAAGAAATCAGCATTTCACAGTTTACTTTAAAAGAAGTAATCCGCCAGACAATCTTTTCTATTGCAGATAATGACAATAATAAGCTGATGACAGGAGAATTATTTGAAATTAATGAGAACAGCTTAAAGGTTGTATCACTGGATGGCCACCGTATTTCAATCCGTAATATAGAACTGAAAAATAATTATGAGCATAAGAAAGTGGTTGTTCCTGGAAAGACTTTACAGGAAATCAGCAAGATTCTCCCGGGAAATGCTGACGAAGATGTCAGCATGTATTTATCAGACAACCATATTGTATTTGAATTTGGCAATACCACCGTTGTTTCCCGTCTGATTGAAGGCGAGTATTTTAAGATTGAACAGATGCTTTCTTCTGATTATGAGACAAAGGTTAAGATCAACAAACGTGAATTATTAGACTGTATCGACCGTGCTACCCTTTTAGTAAAAGAGGGAGATAAGAAGCCGATTATCATGAATATAACAGATGATAAGATGGAATTAAAAATCAATTCTTTCATTGGTTCCATGAATGAAGAAATTGATATTACCAAAGATGGAAAAGATATTTTAATTGGATTCAATCCTAAATTCTTTATCGATGCCCTTCGTGTCATTGATGAAGAAGAAGTAACTCTTTATATGGTAAATCCAAAGGCACCATGTTTTATCCGGGATGAAAATGAGACCTTTATCTATCTGATTCTTCCGGTAAACTTTAATGCAGCTGCAAACTAGGATTTGCAGAGGCAGGAAGAGAGGCAATCATGCAGGAAATTAAGCTGCGGGATGAATATATTAAGCTGGGACAGGCGTTAAAAGCCGCCGGAGTCGTAGACTCCGGAGTCACTGCAAAGCTTGTAATATTAGATGAAAAAGTTAAGGTAAATGGCGAAGTTGAAGTACAGCGTGGCAAGAAATTATATGATGGAGATGTAGTGGAAGCTTTGGGCGAAACCATAAAGATTGTAAAATGATAATAAAGTCCATTGAACTTAAGAATTTCCGTAATTATGAAGAGTTAAATCTGAATCTTGACGGTGGAACCAATATTTTATATGGGGACAATGCCCAGGGAAAGACCAATATATTAGAATCCATTTATGTCAGCGGAACAACGAAATCCCATAAGGGAAGCCGCGATAAAGAAATGATTCGTTTTGGTGAAAATGAGGCACATATCCGTACTATGGTAGAAAAAAATCAGATGAGTTATCAGATTGATATGCATCTGAAGAAGAACCGTTCCAAGGGAATTGCCATTAATGGTGTGCCAATCCGCAAGGCAAGTGAGCTTTTCGGTGTGCTGAATATGGTATTTTTCTCACCGGAGGATTTAAATATTATCAAAAATGGTCCTTCCGAGCGCAGAAGATTTTTAGATTCGGAAATCTGCCAGCTGGATAAAATTTATCTTTCTGATTTGACCAAGTATAATAAAGTTTTAAATCAGCGCAATAAGCTGTTAAAAGATATGGTATTTCATCCGGATTTGGAAAATACGTTATCCGTGTGGGATATGCAGCTCATTTCTTACGGCAGGCGGATTATCAGCCGGCGCCGGAGATTTGTAGAAGAATTAAATGAAATTGTCCGAGGCATCCATGAAAGCATTTCCGGTGGCAGGGAGCAGCTGACGCTGACGTATGAACCGGATATCGAAGAAGCTTTTTTTGAAGATGAATTAAACCGGGCGAAGGAAAAGGACAGAAAATACTGCAGTACCTCCGTGGGACCCCACAGAGATGATATTTCCTTTTTTATCGGAGATATCGATATCCGTAAATTCGGTTCCCAGGGACAGCAGAGAACTTCTGCTTTATCACTGAAATTATCAGAGATAGAGCTGGTGAAAAGATGTATCCATGATACACCGGTACTTCTTTTAGATGATGTGCTTTCCGAACTGGACAGTAACAGGCAGAATTATCTGCTTAACAGTATACATGATATTCAGACGGTCATTACCTGTACCGGTCTGGATGAATTTGTAAGAAACCGCTTCCAGATTGATAAAATATTTGAAGTCATAAGCGGAACAGTAAGTGAAAAAAATGAAATGTAAAATAATCCGTGAATAGGAGGAATACAGATGAGTACGGAATACGGAGCAGACCAAATTCAGATTTTGGAAGGTTTGGAAGCAGTAAGAAAGAGACCTGGAATGTATATTGGAAGTACCTCTGTGAGAGGACTTCACCATCTGGTATATGAAATTGTGGATAACTCTGTCGACGAAGCACTGGCAGGTTATTGTACCCATATTATCGTTACGATTAATAAAGACAATTCCATTACCGTAGAAGATGATGGACGTGGAATTCCGGTAGGAATTAACCACAAAGCAGGTATTCCTGCGGTAGAAGTAGTATTTACTGTATTGCATGCCGGCGGAAAATTCGGCGGTGGAGGATATAAGGTATCCGGTGGATTACATGGTGTAGGAGCATCCGTTGTAAATGCACTTTCTAACTGGCTGGAAGTACAGATTTTCCACGATGGAAAGATTTATAAACAACGTTATGAACGTGGACATACTATGTATCCACTGAAGGAAGTCGGAAAATGTGATATAAATAAAACCGGTACTACTGTAACCTTTTCTCCGGACGGAAGCATTTTCGAAGAAACCGTATATGATTTTGATACATTAAAGCAGCGTTTAAGAGAGACTGCATTCCTGACAAAGAATCTTAGGATTACACTTCGTGATGACAGGGAAGAGCCTGTAAAAGAACGGGTATTCCATTATGAAGGCGGTATTAAGGAATTTGTAACTTACTTAAATAAGAGCAAGGAAGCATTGTATCCGGAGGTTATTTATTGTGAAGGTGAGAAAAACGGGGTTCTTGTTGAAGTTGCTATGCAGCATAACGATGCATATAACGAAGCTACGTACAGCTTTGTCAATAACATCATCACGCCGGAGGGTGGAACACATCTGGCAGGTTTCCGTAATGCGCTTACCAAAACTTTTAATGAATATGCGCGGGCGAATAAGATTTTAAAGGATTCTGAGCCGGCACTTTCCGGTGATGATATCCGTGAAGGTTTAACTGCTATTGTAAGTATTAAGATTGAAGAGCCTCAGTTTGAGGGACAGACCAAGCAGAAGCTTGGTAACAGTGAAGCAAGAGGAGCCGTAGACAGCGTAGTAAGTGAGCAGCTTACATACTTTTTAGAGCAGAATCCTCAGGTTGCAAAGACCATTTGTGAAAAATCACTTCTGGCACAGCGTGCAAGAGAGGCAGCGAGAAAAGCAAGAGATTTAACCAGAAGAAAGACTGCATTAGAAGGAACCTCACTTCCTGGAAAATTAGCAGACTGTTCTGATAAAGATCCGAAAAACTGCGAAATTTTCATCGTCGAGGGAGATTCCGCCGGCGGTTCCGCAAAGACTGCAAGAAGCCGTGCAACCCAGGCAATTCTTCCACTTCGTGGAAAGATTTTGAATGTAGAGAAAGCAAGACTTGATAAAATTTACGGAAATGCTGAGATTAAAGCCATGATTACAGCATTTGGTACCGGTATTCATGAAGATTTTGATATCAGTAAATTAAGATATCATAAGATTATTATTATGACCGATGCCGATGTGGATGGTGCCCATATCAGTACCCTGATGCTTACTTTCATTTATCGTTTCATGCCGGAATTAATCAAACAGGGCTATGTATATCTGGCACAGCCGCCACTTTATAAGATCGAGAAAAATAAAAATGTCTGGTATGCCTACAGCGATGAACAGCTCAACAATATCTTAAAAGAGATTGGACGAGACGGTAATAACAAGATTCAGCGATACAAAGGATTAGGAGAAATGGATGCCGAGCAGCTTTGGGAGACAACCATGGATCCTGAGAAGAGAATCTTACGTCGTGTTGTAATGGATGAAGAAGAAGCATCTGAAATTGATGTAACATTCAATACCTTAATGGGTGATAAAGTAGAACCAAGACGTGATTTTATTGAAGCAAATGCGAAGTATGTCCAGAACCTGGATATCTAGGAGGAAGAATAGATGGATGACAAGATATTTGACCAGATACATGACGTAGACTTAAAGAAAACGATGGAAACATCCTATATAGACTATGCCATGAGTGTAATTGCAGCCCGGGCTTTGCCGGATGTAAGGGATGGTCTGAAACCGGTACAGAGACGTGTACTGTTTTCCATGATAGAGTTGAACAACGGTCCGGATAAGCCACATAGAAAATGTGCCCGTATTGTCGGAGATACCATGGGTAAATATCACCCACACGGAGACAGCTCAATCTATGGAGCATTGGTAAATATGGCACAGGACTGGTCTACCAGATATCCATTGGTAGATGGTCATGGTAACTTCGGTTCCGTAGACGGTGACGGAGCTGCAGCAATGCGATATACTGAAGCAAGACTTTCTAAGATTTCCATGGAAATGCTTGCTGATATTAATAAAGATACCGTTGATTTCATGCCAAACTTTGATGAGACCGAGAAAGAGCCTGTTGTACTGCCATCAAGATTTCCAAATCTTTTAGTAAATGGTACAACTGGTATTGCGGTAGGTATGGCAACCAATATTCCGCCACATAACTTAAGAGAAGTTATCAATGCAGTAGTAAAAATCATTGATAATGAAGTAGAGCAGAATCGTGGAACCGATATTGAAGAGTTATTAGATATTGTAAAAGGACCTGATTTTCCAACCGGTGGAATGATTCTTGGTACAACCGGAATCAACGAAGCATACCGTACCGGCCGTGGAAAGATTCGTGTCCGTGCAGTTACCAATATTGAGCCGATGAACAATGGAAAGAACCGTATTATTGTGACAGAGCTTCCATATATGGTAAATAAAGCCCGACTCATCGAAAAGATTGCAGAGCTGGTAAGAGATAAGAAAATTGATGGAATCACAGATTTACGTGATGAATCAGACCGTCAGGGTATGAGAATCTGTATTGAGCTGCGTCGTGATGTAAATCCAAACGTAGTATTAAATCTGTTATATAAACATACCCAGTTACAGGACACTTTTGGTGTTATTATGCTGGCACTGGTAAATAATCAGCCGAAAGTCTTAAATCTTCTTGATATGTTAAACTACTATTTGATGCATCAGAAGGAAGTTGTAACAAGAAGAACGAAATATGATTTAAACAAGGCAGAAGAAAGAGCTCATCTGTTAGAGGGTTTACTGATTGCCTTAGACCATATTGATGAAGTAATTTCCATTATCCGTGGAAGTAAGACAACACCGGAAGCAAAAGAAAAATTAATGAACCGCTTCGGACTCAGCGATGCACAGGCACAGGCTATTGTAGATATGCGTCTGCGTGCACTGACAGGTTTGGAACGCGAGAAAATTGAAAATGAATATAAGGAATTAGTAGCAAGAATCGCAGAATTAAAAGCAATCCTTGCAGATGAGAAGAAGCTTCTTGGTGTTATCAGAGAAGAAATTCTTCTGATTGCAGATAAGTATGGAGACGAAAGAAGAACATCTATCGGATTTGACGAATATGACATTTCCATGGAAGATCTGATTCCGGTAACCAATACGGTAATCACCATGACAAAATTAGGATATATCAAGCGCATGAGCGTAGATAATTTCCGCAGCCAGCATCGTGGTGGTAAAGGAATTAAGGGAATGGAGACCATTGAGAACGATTATATCGAAGAACTTCTCATGACAACTTCCCATCATTATCTGATGTTCTTTACCAACAGCGGAAAAGTATATCGTATGAAAGCATACGAAATTCCGGAGGCAGGAAGAACAGCCAGAGGAACCGCAATTATTAATCTGCTTCAGCTTCAGCCGGGTGAGAAAATTACCGCAGTTATTCCGATTAAGGAATACAAAGAAGGTGAATACCTCTTTATGGCAACCAAGAATGGTATTGTGAAGAAGACACCAATCTGCGAATATGCAAATGTCCGTAAGACAGGTCTTGCAGCAATTAACCTTCGTGATGATGATGAACTGATTGAAGTAAAGAAGACAGATAACAATAAAGATATCATCTTAGTAACCAAATATGGCCAGTGTATCCGTTTCCATGAAACAGATGTAAGAAGCACCGGTCGTGTATCCATGGGTGTTATCGGTATGAATTTAGCAGACAGCGACAAAGTCGTAGGAATGCAGTTAAATACCCAGGGTGATGCACTGATGATTGTATCTGAAAAAGGTCTTGGAAAATGTACCCTGATGTCTGAATTCTCACCACAGAACCGTGGCGGTAAAGGCGTGAAGTGCTACAAGATTACCGAGAAGACCGGTAATATCATTGGTGTTAAAGCCGTAAATCAGGATAACGAAATAATGCTGATTACCACAGAAGGAATCATTATTCGGATTCCGGTAAATGGAACAGCACTTTTGGGCAGAGTAACATCCGGAGTAAAACTGATTAATGTAAATGACGGAGTAACTGTAGCCAGCATGGCTAAGGTAAAAGAAGATAAATCAATTATGGAAAATGATATTCCGGAGCCGAAACAGCCAGAGGGTGTTATTGTAGAAGAAGATGAAGATGCATCAGCATCGGAGGAAGAGCTGATATCCAAGGAGCTTGGTGAATTAATTAACCGCGCAGAGCAGGATAGCGAAGAAGAATAAAAAACTTTATAAAAAAGAGGGCGGAATCACTGTATCATGATTTCGCCCTTTCAAAAAATAATGGGGGATTAAAGATGCCACAGACATTTTATGAAGTACTATGGATTTTTATTATTTATGCATTTATCGGATGGTGCAGCGAAGTATCATATGCAGCATTGGATAGGGGAATCTTTGTAAACAGGGGATTTTTGAACGGACCGTACTGTCCAATTTACGGATGTGGAGTATTAATCGTGGTTGTGTTACTGACACCATTAAAGAAAAATTTACTGATATTATATTTAGGTTCCTTCCTATTAACATCAGTTCTGGAATTTATAACAGGATTCGTAATGGAAAAAGTATTTCATAATAAATGGTGGGATTACTCGGATAAACCCTTTAATATAATGGGATATGTATGTCTGAAATTTTCAATTTTCTGGGGATTGGCATGTACCTTTATTATGCTGATTATTCATCCGATTATTTACGGATTCATTCATCTGATACCGCATATTGTGGGGGTGGTATTACTTATAATTATAATGACCGGATTTGCCATTGACGTAGTAGTAACGGTATCTACTATTGTGAAGTTCAACCGCAGGTTAAAGGTAATGGATGATATTGCAGCAAAAATTAAAGTATTGTCCAACCAGATTGGTGAAAATATTTATGAAAATGTAGAAGAAGCACTGGAAAAATCTGCAGAATTTAAAGAAGAGCATGCAGAAAAGATAGAAAAACTCGAAAATCTGCGTCATAAATATGATGAACTTTTATCCAAAAAGAATGCAGTATCCAGCCGTCTGATGAAAGCATTCCCGGATATGAAATCAAAACATCATAACGAGATTTTGCAGAAATTAAAGAAAATCAATATAAGAAAGTAGGAAAATATGAAACCGAAAATAAAAACAGGGATAAGCGCAATCATGATAATAGGATGGATATTTGCAGGGCTGGGTTCTGTCTTTTTAATAATGGGAATCCTTTTTCTGACACAGTCCGGTAAAGAGGAAGCCTTTAAAATATTAGGACTCATCTTTGGCGGAACCGGACTATTCTTTTTTCTGATTGGTGTCATTTTTTTGATATTGCATTACAATAATAAAAGCAGCTTAAAGAAAATTGTAGATAACGGCTATTACATTATGGCAGAAATTTCAAATATAGATATGAATTATAATGTAAACGTAAATGGCAGATGCCCTTATGTGATATATGCCAGATATCAGGATATAAATGGCTGCATTCATACATTTCACAGCCGCAACATTTTCTTTTATCCGGCGGGAATGATGAAAAATAATATGGTAAAAATTTATACAAGACCGGATAATTTTAAAAAATACTATATGGATATCGATGAGATTTTACCGGAAGTACAGATGCATTAAAGGAGACAGAAATGATAAGAACAGTAAAAACAAGTGAAATAACAGAAAATATCAAAGAAATGTGCATTGAAGCAAATTATTATTTATCCAGGGATATGGATGCAGCAATGAAAAATGCGGCTGCAACGGAAGAATCTGAACTAGGACAGAAAATATTAAATCAGTTACAGGATAATCTTGAAATTGCAGATAAAGAGCAGATTCCGATTTGTCAGGATACCGGAATGGCAGTGGTATTTATTGAAGTTGGACAGGATGTTCATTTCGAAGGTGATTCTATAGAAGATGCCATTAATGAAGGAGTGCGTCAGGGATATGTGGAAGGATATCTTCGGAAATCCGTCGTAAAAGACCCACTGATTCGTGAAAATACCAAAGATAATACTCCGGCAGTTATACATTATTCCATTGTGCCAGGCGATAAAGTGAAAATGACTGTTGCACCAAAGGGATTCGGCAGTGAAAATATGAGCCGCGTCTTCATGTTGAAGCCTGCAGAAGGAATCGAAGGTGTTAAAAATGCCATCATGACTGCAGTAGCTGATGCAGGTCCAAATGCCTGCCCGCCAATGGTAGTAGGCGTTGGAATCGGAGGCACCTTTGAAAAATGTGCGATTCTTGCAAAAAAAGCATTAACCAGAAGTGTAGATTCATATTCTGAAATACCTTATGTAAAAAATCTGGAAATAGAAATGTTAGATAAAATCAACCAGTTAGGCATCGGACCGGGCGGATTAGGCGGAACAACTACAGCCTTAAAGGTAAACATCAATACATACCCGACACATATAGCAGGACTTCCGGTGGCAGTGAACATCTGCTGTCATGTAAACAGACATGTGGTAAGGGAGATTTAGAATGAACGCAATTGTAATAGAAGGAAAAGAATATCATTTTAAAATGGCACATCCGGAAAACACAGAAGAAATACTGTCTTTATATCAGAGTGCCATGGGAACAGAAGGCTGCACCTGGGATGAAACATATCCAAGCCGGGAGACCATTGCAAAAGATTTTGCAAATCAGGCATTATTTATAATAGAAGATAATGCCCATAAAATAGCCGGAGCAATTTCAATTGATGAAGATACGGAAGTAAATGCATTAACCTGCTGGTCGAAGCAGTTAGAGCCATCTGCGGAGCTGGCTCGTCTTGTCATAAGAGAGACAGAACAGAATCGTGGAATGGCACGCGTTATGATTCAAAAGACCATGGAAGAATTAAAAAAAAGTGGCATGAAAGGTGTGCATTTTCTGGTAAGTAAGACAAATGAACGGGCAATGCGTTCCTATCAGAAATTGAATTTTACAAAATGTGGTGAATCGGATCTTTATGGAGAAGACTGGTGGTGCTACGAAAAGGAATTATAATAGATTTATTATAAAAGCTGGTAAATATCATTATTTATTATAGAAAGAACAGGTGATAGAATGGATAAATATATTACAACACCGATAACAGAAGAAAAGACAGCAGAGCTTCATGCAGGAGATTATGTATATATAACAGGAACGATTTATGTGGCAAGAGATGCAGCCCACAAGAGAATGATGGAAGTCTTAGAAAGAGGAGAAGAACTTCCGATAGACATTTTAGATTCCACAATCTATTATATGGGACCATCACCGGCAAGAGAGGGAAGACCAATCGGTTCCGCAGGTCCGACCACTGCAACCCGTATGGATAAGTATGCACCAACCCTATTGGATTTGGGTGAAAAGGCAATGATTGGAAAAGGAAAACGTTCCAAAGAAGTCATAGATGCCATCATCCGTAATAAAGCAGTATACTTTGCAGCAATCGGCGGGGCAGGCGCACTTCTTTCTAAATGTATTACCAAATCAGAAATTGTCTGTTATGAAGATTTGGGAGCGGAAGCCATCCGCAAGCTGGAAGTAAAAGACTTCCCAGTAATAGTTGTGATAGACAGAGATGGCAATAACCTCTATGAAACAGCAATAGAAAAATATAAGAAAATCCAGCTTTAAAATGCTCTAAAAAAATAAGTGAAAAATAATTTGAATTTGTGATTGACAAAGTGAAATAGTTTTAGTATTATTATCTATGCGTCATGTACGCAGACAACATCATATTTATTTGGAAAGTTCAGATATGGAGAAATACTCAAGAGGCTGAAGAGGCGCCCCTGCTAAGGGTGTAGGTCGGGCAACCGGCGCGAGGGTTCAAATCCCTCTTTCTCCGCTTTTTCCAAAGATAAAGAAATTTATTTTTTTTGGGAAAAGTTGTTGACAGATAAGAAATAAGATGTTATACTAAATGAGTTGTGTCTGAGAGATACAATAAAGAACCTTGATAACTGAACAGTGAAATAACCTTGAAAGATTTTGAGAAAAACGTAATCAAAAGATTACAAAATCAT
>NZ_JAJEQU010000023.1:0-34050 GCF_020687575.1 Roseburia sp. CLA-AA-H209 | reverse complement strand
GCCTGTACAATACAGGATAGCATCCATGTGTTCAGCCTAGTTCATAAATATGTGTCCAGGATTCTGGGTACATATCAATATGATACCGGGGATTTCTTATTTTGTAATTATATGCGTGCCCAACTCTACTCTGCACGGATTACATCATGCATATCATACATTCCGGCAGGTTTTCCCTTTAAGAACTTTGCTGCTTCTACAGCTCCTTTCCCAAAGATTGCCTTAGAATATGCCGTATGCTTAAATTCAATCACTTCATCAGTTCCTGCGAAGATTACTTCATGTTCACCAACAATGCTTCCTCCACGGACTGCCTGAATACCGATTTCTTTTGCATCTCTCTTCTTCCGCTCACTGCTCCGGTCTAATTTATAGGAATAGGTATTGTCCATAGCTTCGTTCATGGCATCTGCTAATGCAAGAGCAGTTCCACTCGGCGCATCCAGCTTCTGGTTATGATGTTTCTCTACGATTTCCACATCAAAGCCGGCAGGTGCAAGCTTCTTTATAGCAGTCTGCAATAAATCCATTAAGGTATTGATTCCAAGTGACATATTGGCAGATTTTAAAATTGCAGTCTCTTTGCTGGTCTCAGTAACTTTCGCCAGCTGGTCTTCGGATAAACCGGTGGTGCAAAGTACCAGCGGAAGCTTCTTTTCGCCACAGTAATTTAACAGTTCATCTACTGCCTTCGCATTTGAAAAATCAATCACAACATCTGCTGCAATCTGGCATTCCCGGATGGTCTTATATACCGGATAATCATTTTTCTTTTCATCATAGGTATCAATTCCGGCTACAATTTTCACATCTTCGTCCTGCGCAATCAGGCCGGTTATTACCTGACCCATTTTTCCATTACAGCCATGCATGATTACTTTTGTCATCTCTATCATCTCCAGTTTCTTATACTAATTTTAATCCATATGTACGCATTGCCTGAATCAGTCTCTCCTTATTGGCTGGCTCCATCTCGCAAAGCGGGGAACGAAGCGGTCCGACGTTCTTGCCCATAAGATTTAATGCTTCTTTTACCGGAATCGGGTTTACTTCACAGAATAATGCATCAATCAATGGAAGGGCTTCTCTCTGTAACTGATTTGCTGTTGCAAGGTCGCCTTTGAAGAAGCTTTCACACATATTATGCACTTTTGCCGGAGCAAGGTTTGCCCATACGGAAATTACTCCGATTCCGCCAATGGACATAAGTGGTACAACCAGTCCGTCTTCTCCGGAATATAAATCAAGCTTTCCATCGGTTAAGTACATGGTCTTAGATGCCTGTGCAAGGTTACCGGTTGCTTCTTTTAATCCAACAATATTTTCCTGGGTGCGGAATAATTCTGCAACTGTCTCCGGCAGAAGGTTACATCCGGTTCTTCCCGGTACATTATACATAATAATCGGAAGTCTTGTTTCCTGTGCAATCTTAGAATAATGTCCGATTAAACCTTTCTGTGTTGCCTTATTATAATATGGAGTTACGATAAGTGCTCCGTCTGCTCCTGCTTCTTCTGCTTCTTGGGTCAACTGGATTGCTGTCTCCGTTGAGTTAGAACCGGTTCCTGCTACTACCGGAACTCTGTGTTTTGCAAATTCTACTGCTGCACAGATTACTTTGTGATGTTCTTCCATGGATAAGGTAGAACTCTCTCCTGTTGTTCCTGCAATTACGATACAGTCTGTACCTTCAGAAATCTGTTCTTCGATTAATTCCTCTAATTTGTCATAGTTAACTTCTTCATTTGCCTTCATTGGGGTTACAATTGCAACTCCGGAACCTTTGTAAATAGACATGTTCTTTTTCCTCCACTTTATAAGTATCTTATTTATTGTATGAAGATATCGTTTGTTTTGCTTTTATTACCAGCATAAAAAAACCGGCTCACAGGGAGCCGGTTGATATTCCACTTAAATTATTATGGATCATACCGATAGCGCCCCATCTTATTACAAGATGACAGTCATGAACTTCTTCAATCCATGCCCAAGATTATTCTTTGCAGGAAAAATAACCTTTCGGCGTGTTCCCCTTTCCTTATGTCTTCTTCTATGTCTGCCATATCCGACCAAGTACTCTTGTCTCACGCAACCTCTACCTTCATATATTAAATTTCTTACCTCAATATAGCACCGCTGCTACTATCTGTCAACGTCCTATGCAGACATTTTACATTTTCTTTCTTATTTTTCCGCAGTAATCTTATAAATCTCATCTGCATAGCTGCGAATGGATTCTTCTAATACCCTTCCGGTCATAATAACCTCTGTTTCATCCATCTTTGCTTTTAAAACAGCTTCTAATTCTTCCGACGAAATTACTCCGGCATCAATAAGACCCAGAACTTCATCCAGAATCAGTACATTGCATTCACCGGTAACCAGCACTTTCTTGGCAAAATTCAGTCCGTTTTTCATATTGAGTTTCTCTTCTGCCTGTCTTTCTTCCGGCAGTTCATCATAATTCTCTTCTGATTTTTCAAAACGGAATACCTTGATTTCCGGCTCTAACTGCTTCATATAAGCAATCTGATCATCTGTTTTTCCTTTTAAAAACTGGATAATAATTACACTCTTATTCTCTCCGGCTGCCCGCAACGCATTGCCCAGTGCAGCATTGGTCTTTCCACGACCTGCACCATAATAAATCTGTACGGAACCCTTTTCCATGACAAACCTCCATGCCAATTCTTACAGGGACTCTTTATCCCAGATTTACTTACGATACCACAATTTCCAATAAAAAGCAATGTCTGTATGTTTCATGTTTTCTCAACTATTCTTTATTTCTACTATTTTATTCCATATATTCAATTTTGCTCACGGATACTTCATAGGCGGTACGCTTCTCTACCTCATCCTCATTTAAGCGTTTGACATACTCCCTGCTCTGGATTCTGCCCCAGATCTGCACATGCACACCCACCTCAAATCTTGCGGCAAATCTTGCATTTCTTCCCCAGCAGATGCATGGGATATAATCAGATTTTCCATAGGAACGGTTTACCGCCACCAACAGGTCTGCAATTTCTCTTCCAAGAGGAGTCTTACGGTAAATCGGGTCTTTACAGATATAGCCATCAAGAAGAATCTGGTTGCTCTTCATCTCCTCTGTCTCTTCTTCAATAAACTCAATCTCCCGGACGAATACGGAGAGAACCAGCCGGTTCTTAAGTTCCTCATGTCTGTTATAGGAACGGAACTGTCCGGTCACATATACCTTCTGTCCTATGTAACTCTGCGAAGTGTCAATCAGACGCTCTGAAATCATCAATGGAATGTAGTCGGAAAAATTACTTAATCTGCTGACCGCTACCTCTACCATATAAAAGCCTTCCCCATACACTTCATGACTGTATTGGAAATCGGAAATAATCTCCCCTACAATGGATACCTGGTTGTTTTCTAAAATCTTATCTGCCATGAATCTTTCTCCTTTATTTAGTGTGTTTTCGAACGTTTTTACAGTACCATTCCAATGAGATGAAACTCATCAAAATCTGTCGATAACATTTTGGATATATTATGCATAAAGCCACTTTTCCATGCATATGCGCTGTGTCCTTGAACAAAGAATGTGCCTTGGCACATTCTCGCGCCTGCGGCGGTCGCTTGCGACATCTACCTTATACGCCGCAGTGTGCATCCTCGCGGAGCGTTTTTTTCTTTACAGGAAAGCAATTTCCTGTAAAGAAAGAAATACTTGCGTATTTTTCAATATGTGATAGAATAAAAACGCCGGTCATTTATAGACAGGCATTATATATAAGAAGAAACTGAATTTTATGCACTGATAGAAGGAAGGATTTTATATGAAAACAACAAGAGACGATATTAGAAACATAGCTATCATCGCCCACGTTGACCACGGTAAAACTACTCTGGTCGATGAGCTGTTGAAACAGAGTGGTGTATTCCGTGCCAATCAGGAAGTCCAGGAACGTGTCATGGATTCCAATGATATTGAGCGTGAACGTGGTATTACCATTCTTTCTAAGAATACTGCTGTATTCTACAAAGATGTAAAAATCAATATCATTGATACTCCTGGCCATGCCGACTTCGGTGGCGAGGTTGAGCGAGTTCTGAAAATGGTAAACGGTGTTATTCTTGTGGTAGATGCATTTGAAGGTGCTATGCCACAGACCAAATTCGTTCTTATGAAAGCACTGGAACTGAATCTGCCGGTTATTGTATGTATCAATAAAATTGACCGTCCAGAAGCAAGACCGGAAGAAGTTATTGATGAAGTATTAGAGCTTTTCATGGATTTAGACGCTTCTGACGAACAGTTAGACTGCCCATTCATCTTCGCTTCTGCAAGAGATGGATACGCCATAAGAAATTTAAATGATGAGCGCAAGGATATGACTCCTTTATTCGAAACCATTATCGACTACATTCCGGCACCTACCGGTGACCCGGATGCAAACACCCAGGTTCTTATCAGTACCATTGATTATAATGAATACGTTGGACGAATCGGTGTTGGTAAAGTAGACAACGGTGTCTTAAAGGTAAATCAGGATGCTATCGTAGTAAACCACCACGAGCCTGACAAACAGAAAAAAGTCAAAATCAGCAAATTATACGAATTTGATGGTCTGAATAAAGTAGAAGTAAAGGAAGCGAAAATCGGTTCTATCGTTGCTATTTCCGGTATTGCAGACATCCATATCGGTGATACCATCTGTGCAACAGACAACCCGGTTGCCATTCCTTTCCAGAAGATTTCTGAGCCTACTCTTTCCATGAATTTCATGGTCAACGACAGCCCGCTTGCAGGACAGGAAGGTAAATTCATTACTTCCCGTCACTTAAGAGACAGACTGTTCCGTGAGTTAAATACCGACGTCAGCCTTCGTGTAGAAGAAACCGACAGTGCAGACTGCTTCAAGGTTTCCGGACGTGGTGAGTTACATCTTTCCGTATTAATCGAAAATATGCGTCGTGAAGGTTATGAATTTGCAGTCAGCAAGGCTGAAGTTCTTTACCACACTGATGAAAACGGCAAGAAATTAGAGCCTATGGAATTAGCTTATGTTGACGTTCCGGATGAATTCACCGGTACTGTTATTGATAAATTAAGCCAGCGTAAAGGTGAGATGGTTGATATGCGTCCAATCAGCGGCGGCTATACCCGTATGGAATTTAACATTCCATCCCGTGGTCTTATCGGTTACCGTGGAGACTTCTTAACCGACACCAAAGGAAATGGTATCATCAATACCATTTTCAATGGCTATGCTCCATACAAGGGAGATATTGCTTATCGTAAACTTGGTTCCCTGATTGCTTTCGAATCCGGCGAATCCGTAACTTACGGTCTGTTCTCCGCTCAGGAGCGTGGTACTCTCTTCATCGGAGCCGGTGTAAAGGTTTACTCCGGTATGGTGATCGGTTCTTCCTCTAAACCGGAAGACATTGAATTAAACGTATGTAAGAAGAAACACTTAACCAATACACGTTCTTCTTCCGCAGACGAAGCGCTGACCCTTGTTCCACCAAAGATACTTTCCTTAGAGCAGGCATTAGACTTTATCGATGTTGACGAGCTCTTAGAGGTTACTCCAGAATCCTTACGTATCCGTAAACGTATTCTTGACCCGACCTTAAGAAAGAGAGCTAACTTCAAGAAATAAAAGTATCTCATGATATAGCATAAGAACTCCCCCGGATATTGAAATTTCTTCCAATATCCGGGGGAGTTTTCGATTACTATAAATGCCTAGTACGCACCATCTTTGTCATATTATTGCAGATATCCGTCCTTTATAATATCAGAAACCACACTGGTCGGAATCGTAAATTCTACAATTCCCATATAACCCGGTGCTACTTCATATTTATCAAAAACAATGGTCAACTCTCCTTCTTTGTTGACATAGAAATTTACATCATTCTTAATTCCATCAAAGCTGTAGCCATCTACATCCTTGTCTAAGAAGTATTGCAGGTTACTGTCTTTTTCCATATTTTCCTTCATCTGCTTTTCTATTTCCTCTGAAATCCGGTCCAGATAATCGGAATCCTTCTGAAATAAATCATTTAATGTAATGGTATTTCCGGTTTTCTTATCTATATTATAGATTTTCGTATACTGGTTCGATCCTGCCATTACAATGGAAGTATCAATTCTTAAAGCAAACAGCCGGTCGTTATCTGTCACTACCTGATAAGACGAATTCACTGCCTCATTACCATTCTCACCATCTTCAATGGAAGCTACATCAGACTGATAAGACTTAATAATACCACCGGCATACTTTTTCACTTCCTGATTCAGCTCGTCCGTCTCATCCGATAATACTTTCCCATCCTGATTTGTCACTGCCACCTGGGGAATGTCTACATTTGCTTCCATATTCTTATCATCCTGTACATCAGAATATGTAGAAAAGTTCACTACTTTTACAATTGTGCCAAGTAATGGAACCTCTTCCATGGCATGGGCTATTGTCGGGCTTACATTTACCGAAATCACCAGTGCAACCATAGCTGCCGCTACCGTTGCTGCTCCTTTTAAAAAGCGGATACTGCCTTTCTGGGTCTCCCTCTTTCCTTTTCTGATTCCGGCTTCCACCTGCGTTTTCAATGCTTCCGGGACTTCTATCTGCTCATATTCCTGCTTCATCCTGTCTATTTTCTCATGGTTCATGCTATTTCCTCCCTGGACATCTTTATCTTTAATTTCTTTAAGCTGCGATACAGGATTGATTTTACGGTGTTTGGATTTTCTTTCAGAAGATCTGCAATATCATCTATTTTCCATTCTTCAAAATATTTTAATATCACAATAGTTCTTTCCCGTTCTTCTAATTCTTCCAACGCTGCCAGCATATCCCAGTCTTTGTATACATCTTCTTTTGCTTCTTCCGGGATAAATACTCCACTTACGATACGCTTCTGTTTCTTGCACATATCCAGTGACGTATTTATAACAATCCGCCAGAGCCAGGTCTTAATATAGGTTTCTTCCTTCACCTGACCGGCATTCTTCATTGCCTTATATGCACTTTCCTGCACTACATCCATTGCGTCCTGTTCGTTCTTTACATAGGTAATTGCCAGCCGGTAAAGCTGCTCATAGGATGCAAGAATTTCCTGCTCCACCGCTTTTGCGATTCCTCTTTTCTTCATTCCTGTTTCCTCTTCTCTTTCCGAAAACCTGCATATGCAAAGAAAGCCTTTCAACCTTTGCTTTCTGTAAATTAGACGTTCCAGCCGGAAAAATAGTTTCATCTTTTTTATTATAACCCACACAACTTACTGCCGACAACTCCTTACCTGTGCTTTGCACCCAGAAAATGCTTCCTCTCTTTCATAAATCTCTCTTCTTTTTTGTACTTTTTATTTAGGGAAATGCATAGATTACTACAAAAAATGAATTGAGAATTGCTATGTGCGGTATTTCCGGTTTTTGTAATTTACATACTGATTTTTTAGAAAGGGAGCCTTATTATCGTAACATTCTATCTGATATGAGTGACGCACTTTATCACCGCGGGCCGGACTCCCATGGTATTTATTTAACCTCTCATACAGGGTTTTCCCACACCCGGCTTACCATTATTGATCCTCATGGTGGACTTCAGCCTATGACCAGACATTATTGTGACGCAGACTTCACCATCGTCTATAATGGAGAACTTTATAATACGAAAGAACTCCGTGAGGAACTGGTTTCCCATGGCATGACCTTTCGTACTCATTCCGATACAGAAGTCATTTTAAATGGATTTCTTTTTGAAGGACCGTCCTTTGTCCGGAAAATGAATGGTATTTTCTCTTTTGCCATTTATGATGAGGCTCATCAGCTTCTCTATCTCTTCCGGGATGCCTTTGGTGTAAAGCCGCTCTTTTACCGGCTTTTTCATGATACACTTATCTTTTCTTCCGAGCCGAAAGGAATTTTCTGTTATCCCGGCTGCATCCCTTCGGTAAATAAAACAGGACTCTGCGAAATCTTTGGTCTTGGTCCTGCCAGGAACCCCGGCAACGCAGTTTATGAGCATATGGCAGAATGTCTGCCGGGACATTACCTCACTTTCAGTGCTTCCGGACTGAAAGATTACTGTTACTTCCGATTAGAAAGCCATCCACATACAGACAGCTATGAAGAAACCGTTGTCCACACAAAAGAGCTGCTGTTACAGTCCATCCGCCGGCAGATGGTTTCCGATGTTCCAATCTGCACCTTTCTTTCCGGCGGGTTGGATTCCAGTCTTGTCTCTTCGGTCTGTGCGGAAGAATTAAGAAAAGAAGGGCAGACTCTTTCTACCTATTCCTTTGACTTTACAGATAATTCCCGTTACTTTAAGGCAAATGATTTTCAGCCCTCCGAAGACCGTCCCTTTGTGGATATTATGAAAAACTATCTTAAGAGTGAGCATCAATATCTGACCTGTGACAACCGCTCCCAGGCTGACTTACTCTTTGCTTCCATGAAAGCCCATGACCTTCCATGTATGGCTGACGTTGACTCATCCCTGCTCTTCTTCTGCCGGGAAGTCAGTAAGCAGCATAAGGTAGTCCTGACCGGAGAATGTGCCGATGAAGTTTTCGGCGGCTATCCGTGGTTTCACCGGAAGAATTTTCTTTCCTGCAACACGTTTCCATGGACACCGGATTTGTCTTTCCGCAAGTCCTTCTTAAAAGACGAAATTGCAGATGCACTGTCCTTAGATTCCTATGTGCAAAGTTCTTATGAAAATGCCATTGCAGAGGTCGATATTCTGCCATCGGACAATGATACGGAATGCAGCCGCCGGCGTATTTCCTATCTTAACATCCGCTACTTTATGCAGACTCTGCTAAACCGCATGGACCGCACCAGTATGTTCTCCGGTCTGGAAGCCCGCGTTCCTTTTGCAGATAAAAACCTGGTTTCTTATGTCTTTAATGTGCCATGGGAAATGAAAGCCAAAGATGGTCTTGTGAAAAACCTTTTGCGGCAGTGTGCGAAAGACTATCTTCCGGACACCATTACTTTCCGCAAGAAAAGTCCTTATCCTAAGACCTACCATCCTTACTATGAACAGCTCCTGCGTCAGCGTCTGAGTGCACTGCTGACCACCGGGGAAAGTCCCCTTCTTGCACTGATTGATAAAGAAAAGACTATGCAATTCTTAAATCAGGAAGGAGACTATGGCAAACCATGGTATGGCCAGCTTATGGCAGGTCCTCAGATGATTGCTTATCTCCTGCAGATTCATTACTGGCTCAGTGAATATAAGATTGACCTTCATTTATAATCTACCGGCATTGGAGACAGCACCACCGGCTGCAGCTGTTTTTCTTTCATGGCTGCAGCAATAGTCTCCTCTAACCGGCTAAAATCCGCCACCAGAGAATGAGGTTTCTTCTGATAATCATCCTGCCGGAAAGGTACAAAATAGATATGCTTCATATTCATCAGCAGTCCGATATTTCTAAGATTCATGGACAAAGCATCATTGGTAGAAATTGCCAGCACCAACGGCTTTTCATTTCTAAGATGCGCTTTAGCTGCCATAAGCACTGCGGTATCTACAATGCCCTGCTGCAGCTTTGCCATGGTATTTCCGGTACATGGTGCAATTGCCATCACATCAAAAAGTCCTGACGGACCGATGGTTTCTGCCTGCACGATACTTTGAATTCCCCTTTCTCCTGTAATCTCCTGCATTCTGTTTTGAAATACTTCCGCTGTCATAAATCTGGTATCCAAAGTTCCTGCATGTCTGGAGTATACCGGAATAACTTTTATTCCTTTTTGCACCAGTGCTTCTGTCGTCCGGAGTATCTTCCCAAAAGTACAGAAAGAGCCGGTAATTCCAAGTCCTAATGTAAGCTTATACTCTTCCATAATCTGCTGCTCCTCTTTCTATCATCCGGGCAAGAATGATTCCTGCACTTTCTGTCAGTATTCTTCCAGGAACGGCAGTAAGATGTTCCACATGAATACCTTTTTCTTCTAACTCCTCTGCCGGAAGTCCGCCACCGGTTGTAATATCCCATAGATATGTTTTCTCATCGCACCATTTTAAGACTGTGTCTATTGAACATGGTTTATCTGCCATATAAAAAATCCACTCAAAGTTCTGCTTCTCTGCATTCTCCTGCCACAAACCACACCCCATTTCCATTGCCACCCGCTGGCAATCTTCCTTTATATCATAAACAGTTACTTCCGCTTCCAAAGATAAAAGCAGCTTTGCCATGGCTCTTCCACAATAACCAAAACCTGCCACCAGACAGTTTCTTCCTTTCACGCAGCACCTGCTCTTTGTCATTGCTTCTACAAGGCAGCCTTCTGCTGTAAGTCCGGCATTCTCATTTCTAAAGACTTCATCTTCCATATAATCAACCAGCCGTATCCGCCGCCCTGATGGTCTTCGTGTCAGAACCTCCGGGAAACAACCTCCATAAATAACACTTCTCTCCGCTGCATAGGATAATACCATTCCTATTTTTACCCTGCTTCCTCTGATTCTGCCATCCTCCTCCAATGCCCGCAACGGTAATACAATAATCTGACACTGCATCAGTCGCCGGATATTCTGCTCCGTTATTTCTATGATTCCAATTCCCGATTCCGTCAGACAACGTTTCAATGCCGGTGTTCTTTCATCTGCTCCAATGATTGCGATTTGCATTTCATCCCTCCTTGCCTTGCAATCGTCTGTTATTACTATATGCGGATGCTCCATTTTGTTACCGACAGCAAAAGAAAACAGAACCGGTTTGCACCGATTCTGTTTTCCTTTATCTGTTTTCTATTTATCTGCTATTTTTTAAACTGCTACAATAACACCGCCATTATTGGCATACATGGTGCTGACTCCTGCAGTATCTACAATTCTGATATCTTTAAATTTTGCCAGCTTTTCCAATTTTTCTTTTACCTGTTTTGCACGTTCCGGACAATTGCAATGTGCGATGGATAAAATCTTCTTTTCACACTCTTTCGTTCTCTTTACAATTTCATTAACCATATAGTCCAATGCCTTTGTCATTCCTCTTGCCTGTCCCAGCTGACAGATTGTACCCTCGGGCGTGGCCCCCATTACCGGCTTGATATTTAATGCCCCGGCAACCCAGGCTTTCAGGTTACTGAGTCTGCCGTTTTTACGCAGAGTCTCTAAAGTCTCTAATACAAAGAAGGTCTGCTGGTCTTTAATATATTTTTCTGTCTCAGCAACCACTTCTTCAAAGCTCTTTCCGGCTTCCTCTGATTCCTGTATCTTTTCTGCAATCAGAGTCTCTCCAATGGATGCGGAACAGGAATCAAATACATGAATCTGTTTTGCCATATGTTCTTCTAAATAAAGCTTCTTTGCCAGCTCTGCACTGTTATAAGAACCGCTTAATTTACCGGAAAGTGTTACTACATATACATGCTCTGCTTCTCCTAAATATGCTTCCACATATCTCTGTGGAGATGGGCAGGATGACTTCGGGCTATGCCTGCTTTCCTTTACCCTGCGAATAAACTCCAGTTGATCAAAGGATTCATCATCCACCACATGGTATCCATCTACCTCAAGCTCTAACGGAACAGACTGGAATCTTCCATCTGCTTTCATATCATCAAATAACTCTCCACAGCTGTCTACTATGATTTTGTAGCTCATTTTCTATCCTCCTGATTGCGTGGTCATCTCTCTTATAGTATGTACGCAATGTTTAAAATTATATATTATGTTTTCCTTTGTAATAACAAGTAGTTTTCATTACTACGTCATATTATCATAAATATTACGTTTTGAAAAGAGGATATTTAAATTTTTATAATATTTCACAAATATTTTATTTTTTCAGGAAAGTAAGTACCCGCATTGTCTCATTTTTCATATAAAATAAGGAACTATCCCCGGTATAATAATCCCCGATATGCCCTTCTTCAATGAAAAACTGCTGTGCCTGCCCATAAACTGCCTCATCCTCAAACTTCATCTGTACAGGGTGGCTGTCAAGCTCTGTAAATAATGCTCCGATATCTTCCGGATACCAGTCCTTAAAATAACAATTTTCCTGCACAAAATAACTGTCATCCAGGCAATTGCATTCCGGCAAAGAAAAATTCACATTGGGACTGTGGGTCTGAAATAACTCTTCTGTAGTTGCAGTAAAAAAGCAATAATCTACCACTTCAGCTACATCTCCGAAGTCATCCGGACTGTTGGAAGTTGGATTACCCCAGGTAGTATCCATATAATAATAGGCTCCATCCAGTTCGATGAGATTCCATGCATGTGGTTCTCCATTGGCAGTTCCTGTCACTATCGTACATGGAATACCTAATAAATCCATCAGATATTTTGTGGCACAGGCATAGCCCTGGCACACCGTTCTTCCCTCTAGAAATACACTGATGATATTCTGATTATTCTCTGCATTAAGGTCATAATTTACCGTACGCACCAGCGTATCAAATATAAACCGCGCTTTCTGGTAATCACTGTCCTCGGATGAAATGCCGCCAAGCAGTACGTCGACCTTTTCATCAATTGCCGCCTGTGTCTCCTGTCTTGCAGCTTCATCCATTGTATACTTCGGAGCAAACTTAAGCCCGGTCAATACACCCGCACGGGAATATTCCGTATAGGAATAGCCATCTACCCAGAAGAGTCCGCCATAGTCTGCCATAATTGCTTCATACATTTTTGCCAGTACGTCTTTATCTAATGTAGCAACTGCCACCTCTTCCCGATGATTTAAAATAGCATCCAGCATCTCATCATAAACAAGCTGTTCTTCTTCCGTAAGCTGGCCATATACATATTTTTCCTCTGAAACCGACTCTACCGGAAGGAAGGTATTATCCGGTATCTGTCCATTGATATCTTCTACTACTTCATCTACCCATTCTTCAACGGATGACGTATTACAGCCGGTAAACAGAAATGCCATAAGTATTCCTGCAATACCGGTTAATAATCTTTGTTTTCTCATATCATTTCCTTTCGATCTACTTCTTTTCATAGACATTCTACAATACTTTCTCTGTTTTTTCTATCCGGTTTGTGTTACACTTTAAAAATGAGGAGGATACTATGATTGCAATACAACTTTTACAGGTAAAGGATTTTATGAATAAATTACTTCGCACGGATTTATTTGACCACTTCTTATTATCAGAAGCTACCATCCGTGGAAAAGGTTCCTATGAAATCGACGGACATCTTGTACCGGATTTCTACAGTCCGGAAGAACTGGATGAACTGGAACTAACCGGTTTAAGCTGCCTGCCTTTTGGCATGCTGCGTGAAAACTGCTTCGCCCTGATCAAGGGAAAACATACCCCCTCCTATTTCCGCTTTATCTTTCAGCTTTCTCCAAAGAATCTTAAAAATACTCTGGAAGTAAGTAAAAGTGGTCTGACTACCCAGGATTTGAATGGAGTTTTCTTAAACATCAAATTTCAGGATAGTATTCTTTCCTGTACCAATGGTGTATCTTACCGCAGTTTTACCTTAGACCACACCTTCGACCAGGAATGGGATCTGCTGATACGAAAATTTTTTGCCGGGCATGATATCCCCTATACTGATATCAACTAATTTTCTTTACTTTTAAAATAAATTATGCTATTCTAAGCATAGCCGTATGGCTAGATAATTTTTGTGGAGGTACTATAATGAACGGTACAGTTAAATGGTTTAATAACCAGAAAGGTTACGGATTCATCTCTGATGCAGAAGGTAATGATGTATTCGTACACTACTCAGGACTTAACATGGATGGTTACAAATCCTTAGAAGAAGGCGCAGCAGTAGAATTTGACGTAACAGAAGGCGCTAAAGGTCCTCAGGCAACTAACGTAACAGTAATTAAATAGTTGCAATAATCAAGGTTTTTCAATGTACCTTTCTCAGATATAGAATTTGATTTTTAATAATGATTTTTTATGTTGATTAAGATATAACGAACGAATTTGATTAAGAAAAATGGGATTGCTTCCTTCGGTATTATTACCGTTGGCTGCAATCCCGTTTTCTTACCTGTATGCAAACAACATAGAAACTGCTGCTCCGATAAAAATAAAGAAATCGGAAATATTAAATACAATTCTTGAAAAGCGTTTCCACGGTGTATCAAAGCGAATATAATCCACCACATGCTTCTTATGAATTCTGTCCCAGAGATTACTTAATCCGCCGCCAACCATCATACTCATACCGGTTTTCAGTCCTGCATTTCCTTTTCTTAATACAAATCCATATATGGTCATCAGTCCTGCCATGCATGCACTGTGTAACCCCAGCATAATTTTCGGTTTCTTCGCTAAAAGATTCAATGCGGCTCCATTGTTATAATATTTTTCAATTACAACCGGAAGCTTTGGAACTCTTCTTTCTTTTCCCAACGGCTCCTTCTTATCAATCCGCTGCTTGATTCCTTCATCCAGCCCGAAAATGGATACCACCAGTAATAAATATTTCATGGAAACTCCTCCTTCTTTTGTCCTGCCTGATTCCTTCTACCCTTTTCTTTCTCTCTTTCTATTCCGCCTGCTCTATAATTCTATGTCAGCAATCACATCCCGCAGTGCTTTTGCTGACGTATGAAGCCTTGCCCGCTCTTCTTCGTCTAATGACACCGGAAGAATCTGCTCCACGCCACCGGCATCCACCACTGCCGGCATGCTCAGCACGATATCGGAAATGCCATATTGCCCATGCATCAGACTGGACACCGGAAGCACCGAATGTTCATCCCGGACAATACATTCACAAATCCGCTTAATCGCCATTGCAATCCCATAATAGGTTGCCTGCTTACGCTCTATGATTTCATAAGCACTGTTCTTTACTTCTTCATATATACGCTTCGTATGACTTTCATATTCCTCATAGCCACGCAGCTTATAAATCTGTTCCAACGGAATACCGGATACGTTGGCAGAACTGAATACCGCCACCTCGCTGTCTCCGTGTTCTCCTACAATAAATGCATGCACACCACGATTGTCGATGCCAAGCTGTTTTCCCAGCATATTTTTTAACCGGGCCGTATCCAATACAGTTCCGGAACCGATTACCCGGTTTTCCGGAAAACCGGATAATTTCAATGCTGCCAGCGTCAGTATATCCACCGGATTCGATACGATGAGTAATATGCCACGACACCTTCTGTTAGCAATTTCCGGGATAATATTTTTGTAAATGGCTACATTTTTCTTTACCAGCTCAAGCCTTGTTTCTCCCGGTTTCTGGTTCGCTCCCGCCGTAATGATAATAATGTCGGCATCCACAATGTCATCATAACTGCCGGCATATATTTTCATCGGTGCAGCAAATGGCATTCCATGGCTGATATCCATGGCCTCTCCTTCCGCTCTTGCTTTATCCACATCAATTAAAACCAGTTCAGAAAAGAGCTTGCTCTGCATCAGTGTAAATGCAGTGGCAGAGCCGACAAACCCACATCCGATAATGGCTGCCTTTCGTAAATCAATTGCATGTTCCTGTTTCATCTTTACCCTCCTGCTTCGTGCTTTCTATATAGAATCCCACAGAAGCAGTTATTCTATGCAAACAAGAACCTCTTATGTCCGGCGCAATTGTTCGAAGGTCTGATAGAGATTTAATGTTCCATAGCCCCATTCCCGGTTCGGATAGACTCTGCTTTCTAGCCGCACCGCGCCGCGGATAAAATCATTTTTAATTTCTGCATTTGTAATATCAGTATTATAACCACGCTCTACTGCCCATTCCAGATACAGTGCTGCAGCTCCTGCAGTAATTGCCGCTGCAATGCTGGTACCACTTCTTGCCTCAAAACGGTTGCCCGGTGCCGGTCCAATTACATTGACACCCGGTGCTGCAAAATCCGGCTTTACCTGTCCTGATGCAGTGTATCCTCTGCTGGAATTCAGATAAATACTGCCATTTCCTGCATTGTATCCACCTGCTGTCATCGGTGCAGCTGCATTTCCCGGCATGGTAATCGTCGTATCCGGATTAGAGCGGATAAAGGAAATATCACCGGCAATCAGTCCGGTAATCGGAAGCCACATGTGATATCTTCCTTCTATACTGTAATTGCCATTTACCTCAATCGTCCAGATGCCTCTGGTGGGCCGGTCAAACCGGATATAAATAAGCTGATCTCCTGTGGCAGTGCCAACAATGCGGTAATCAATGGTAACCTGTGTATTTTCAAATACAAAACGGTATACCTCTCTGCCATCCTGCTGCACCCGGACACCTGCCGTCCGCTCTCCCGTTGGCGATATAATCTGCACCGAATAAAGCTCCGGAGCCTTTGCCCACATTTCAATATGGAAACCCTCCACTGGATCTTCCACATTTACTTCTACCACATCACTCTGCTGCCCGAATGCAACTTCTCCGTAATAATGATGTCTGGCAGTAGCTTCATTCCCTGCTGCTACCACAACTGCCGTATTACGCTTTAAGGAAACATAATTAAGATAATACGAAATCACACTGTTTCCACTGTGATCCCCGGAATTGCTTCCAAGCCCAAGATAAATCACCAGAGGGCGGCGATATCGTTCCGCCAGTCTGGTCAGATATGCCACCCCCGCCATAATATCATTTTCCTGATAAGCCTTTGCACCTTCCGGAATATAATAAAAACGCCTTAAATATTCCTTTGCCGGCTTCAGCTTTACCATGGCAATCTGTGCATAGGGTGCTACTCCGGCAAATTTCTCCGAAAGTTTTTCGCTTCCTGCCGCAAGACCTGCCATAAAGGTACCATGTCCTTCTTCATCCCGGTGAGGTACTACCCGAAGAGGTGCATCTGTTAACAATGCCATATCGATCTGTTCTTTTGTATATTCCGTTCCATAGAGGAATCCCTCTGGTGTATCTCCGCTTTGAATGCTCTGATCCCAGATTCTTAATATACGGCTGCTGCCATCGGAATTACGGAATACTTCATTCTGATAATCAATTCCGGTATCCACAAATCCAATCAGAACACCCTGCCCTCTCAAAGCAAGATTTGGCTGACTCTGTACCCTTATGATTCCACCTGCCTGCAATGCCTCTTCGTCTAATGTGGTAAAACATTTTGGAATTGCCGAATAGGTATACTGGTCAATATCCAGCTTCGGCAAGCCTGCACTCTGCAAATAGACTACATTAAAATCTTTATCAATATTCTGGATACAGTCTTCCGGAAGATATTCATTTTCAAGTCTCAGATAGGAAACCAGAAGGTCGTAATATTCTTCCGAGTATGGTGCGTCTTTACAATCTTCCATATAAGCTCCGGCACTTATTTTCTTTTATTTTATTCGTTTACCGGTAATGCTGCCACTCCACGCATAGTGATAAGCGGGCTGCCCTTTTTCTCAATATAATCTCTTGTAATCGTTACCTGGCCGATGTTTTCGTCCTTTGGAATCTCATACATGATATCTAACATAAATTCTTCAATAATGGAACGAAGTGCTCTGGCTCCGACCTTCTTCTCTTTTGCTTTCTCTGCAATTGCACGCAGTGCATCCTCTTCAAATACAAGATTCACTTCATCTAATGCCAGAAGCTTCTGATACTGCCTGATGATAGCATTTTTCGGCTCCTTTAAAATACGAACCAGCATATCAACGGTAAGCGATTCCAAGGTAAAGAGAATCGGAAGTCTTCCGATAAACTCCGGTATCATTCCAAACTTCTTTACATCTTCTACCGTTACTTTCTGTAACAGATTCTCATCATTATCATATTTATCCTTCAAATCTGCCTGGAAACCAATAGATGCCTGCTTATTAAGACGTTCTTTGATAATCTCTTCAATATCCGGGAAAGCTCCACCACAGATAAAAAGGATATTCTTAGTGTTAACGGTAACCATCGGAACCATGGCATTCTTGCTGCTGGCTCCCACCGGCACTTCCACTTCTGCTCCTTCAAGAAGCTTTAACATTCCCTGCTGTACGGATTCTCCGCTGACATCACGCTGGTTGGTATTCTTCTTCTTGGCGATTTTATCAATCTCATCAATGAAAATAATGCCATGCTCTGCCCGCTCTACATCATTATCTGCAGCTGCAAGCAATTTGCTGACAACACTTTCGATATCGTCTCCGATATAACCTGCCTCGGTTAAGGAAGTCGCATCTGTAATTGCCAGCGGCACATCCAGAAGTCTTGCCAGTGTCTTCACCAGATAAGTCTTACCACTTCCGGTCGGTCCAATCATTAACATATTGGATTTCTCGATTTCAATATCATCCATCGTATCGGTTGCCACACGTTTATAGTGATTATAAACTGCCACAGACATTACCTTCTTGGCATATTCCTGTCCAACTACATATTCATCCAGGCTTGCCTTAATCTTATGTGGTGCCGGAATCTTCTTAATATCTAATTTCGGAGCTTCTGCTTTCTCTTCTTTGGTTTTCTTTTTCTTAATCTTCTGACTCTGCGGCATAAAGCCCTGCAGATCAGAAAGATTAATCATACTGATATTGGGCATCTGACCATTTGGCATAAAATCACCCATTGGAAATCCTGAGTTATTCATGCTGTCGAAGGTTCTCTGCATACAGTCTTTGCAAATGCAGATATTATTCGGAATCTTTATCATCTGACCGGCAACGCTTTCCGGTCTGCGGCAGATGTAACAGATTTCTTCGTATTCATCCTTCTTCTCATCTGTGTTCTCTTTCGTTGCGTCTTCTACAGTATCTATATTTTCAAGTTCTCTCTTGTCTTTATTCTCTGCCATATCTGATTCTCCTATTCTCTCAAATCTGTTTTAAGATTCTAAAACATTGCTTTTATTATAATTCAAGCCGGTTTTAATCTCAACCTTCGCAGCCATAATTTTATAAAATCTTCATATATGACAAAACCTGATGTTTTTTACTATTTTTCGAAATTTGCAACCGTTATTTGACATTATTCCATATTAATGATAAACTTTTATGTAATTTATTAAATTTTTATAAACCAAGGAGGACTTGAAAATGGGCGTTGCATCATTAGTATTAGGAATTATTGCAATCGTTGTTGATGTATTCACTATTGGTGTTTACGGATGGATTGGAGCAATCTTAGGTCTTATAGGAACTATCTTAGGTGCTATCGGACATAAGAATCAGGCTAAATGTGCTACCGGCGGACTTGTATGTTCTATCATCGGATTAGTATTAGGCTTACTGCTTTACATCGCATGTGTTGCATGCGTTGCATCTGCAGGTTTGTTATAATAGAACCGACTTTTTAAAAGGGTGATACTATGTCGATTTATCTTAACATTCTGGGATTTCATATCCCATCATACGGACTTATGATTACCCTTGGGGTAATCCTTGCAAATGTATTTGCACTTTACCCCCTTAAGAAATATAAGTTGATTTTTGATGATTTTCTTATATTAGAAGCATACACATTACTTGGCGCCTTTATAGGCGCCAAGCTTTTGTATCTTATCATTTCTTATCGGGAAATTGACTGGTCCCGTTTTTTAGAACCCAGGTATTTTAATTATATCATGTCAAGTGGATTTGTATTCTATGGTGGACTCATTGGCGGACTTCTCTGCTTTCTTTTTGCAGGAAAATTCCATCATATCAACAGCAAGCCTTATATTACACACCTGATTTATCTGATTCCATGGATTCACGGTTTCGGACGCATCGGCTGTTTTCTTGCCGGCTGCTGTTATGGTACTCCATATGACGGTCCTTTTGCTGTACAGTTTCCGGAAGGCTCTCTGGCACCATCGGATACAACACTGTTTCCGGTTCAGTTAGTAGAAGCAATCTGTCTTCTGATTCTTGCGATTGTACTTGCTGTGCTGGATTTAAAGAAATCTTATCCCCATACCATTGCCGTTTATTTCATCGTCTATGGTATTCTCCGGTTCCTGTTAGAATATGTGCGTTACGATGCCGTCCGCGGCCATCTTTTAGCACTCTCCACTTCCCAGTGGATTAGTCTTGGATTTGTAGTGGGAACCGTATGCTATCTTATCCGGGCGGCACATAAGCAAAAGAAAGATATGGTTCCATAACGGGAAACAAAAAATCCTGCAATATGGAAGTTTGTTCTTACATACTTTCCATACTGCAGGATTTTTTATAAATTTGAATGTGCTTTCGAAACACATTCTGTCATGCTCTTTTCAAAGCTTTATCACAACTCTTATAACAGTTCTTTTAAGATTTTATTTACCATTCCAGGATTTGCTTTACCCTTCATAGCTTTCATGGTCTGACCTACTAAGAAGCCAATTGCCTTTTCTTTCCCATTGCGGTAATCTTCTACCGACTGTGGATTCTCTTCGATGACTTTGGCAATGGTATCACGCAATGCACCTTCGTCATTTACAGTCTTTAATCCATGCTCTTCTACATATTTATCCGGGTCGATATCCTCTGCAAAAATCTGCTCAAATACTTCTTTTGCCACATTGCCATTGATGGTTCCGGCATCGGTAAGCTCGATTAATTTTGCCAGATTCTCCGGTGAAAATGCGATATCCTCCGGGTCTTTATTCTGCTCCTTTAAGATTCGCATGGTCTCACCCATCAGCCAGTTGGATACTTTCTTTGGCTTATTGCAGATTGCAGTTGTTGCCTCAAAAACATCTGCCATTTTCTTTGCAGATGTTAAAATGTTGGCATCATATTCCGGCAGGCCAAATTCATCCTGATAACGCTGACGTTTTGCTTCACGAAGCTCCGGCTGGCTGTCTTTTATGCGTTGTAACCATTCATCACTGATGACGATTGGAACCAAATCCGGTTCCGGGAAATAACGGTAATCCTGTGCATCCTCTTTGGAACGCATGGCATAAGAATATCCCTGGTCATCATTCCAGCGTCTGGTCTCCTGAACTACCTTTTCGCCAGACTCAATCAAATCAATCTGTCTTGCTGTCTCTGCTTCAATGGCTCTTGCAATTGCTTTAAAGGAACCGATATTTTTCATCTCGGTACGGGTACCAAATTCTTTTGCTCCTACTTCACGGACAGATAAGTTGACATCTGCACGCATGGAGCCTTCCTGCATCTTACAGTCGGATGCACCAAGATACTGCACAATCATTCTTAATTTATCAAGATAAGCAATGACTTCCTCTGCAGAACGCATATCCGGCTCAGATACAATCTCAATCAGTGGCACACCGGAACGGTTATAGTCCACCAGGGAAACATCTTCCCAGTCATCATGGACTAATTTTCCCGCATCCTCTTCCATATGAATCTCATGGATTCCAATGGTTTTCTTTCCTTCTGAAGTCTCAATCTCAATGCCGCCATCGTGGCAGATTGGAAGATAAAGCTGGGAAATCTGATAGTTCTGAGGATTGTCCGGGTAGAAATAGTTCTTCCGGTCAAATTTACAATACTGGTTGATTTCACAATTCATGGCAACACCTACTGCCATGGCATATTCTACCACCTGTTTATTTAAAACCGGAAGAGAGCCCGGCATACCGGTACAGACCGGACAGGTGTGTGTATTTGGCGCACTTCCGAATGCAGTAGAACAGCCACAGAAGATTTTGGTCTTAGTTGCCAGTTCCACATGGACTTCCAGTCCGATGACGGTTTCATACTGTTTACTCATAATCTTCTTTCCTCCTATTCTGCTGCTAACGGGCTGTGCTGATATGGTCTTGTCTGTTCAAAGGCATAAGCGGCACGGATGATATTCTTCTCCTTGAAGCAGTCTCCAATCAACTGCATGCCAATCGGAAGTCCCTTGCTGTCGATGCCGCATGGCAGGCTGATTCCCGGAAGTCCTGCCAAGTTCACCGATACGGTATAGATATCGCCTAAATACATTTTCAGCGGGTCGCTTAAGGACTCTCCCAACTTCGGAGCGGTGGTCGGTGCTGCCGGTCCTAAGATAACATCATATTTTGCAAATGCTTTATCAAATGCCTGCTTAATCAATGCTTTCGTACGCAGTGCTTTCAGATAATATGCATCATAATAACCGGAACTTAAAACAAAGGAGCCTAACATGATACGACGTTTTACTTCTGCTCCGAAGCCTTCGGAACGGGATTTCTTATACATGTTGTGAAGTCCTTCGTAGTCTTTCGTACGATAGCCATATTTTACGCCATCAAAACGGGCAAGGTTGGAGCTTGCTTCTGCATCTGCAATTACATAGTAAGCAGGGATTGCATATTCTACCAGGCTCAAATCGAACTCTTCTACGATAGCACCTTTTTCTTCTAATTTCTTAGCGGCTGCTAAAATAGCATCCTTTACTTCTGCATCCAGTCCTTCTCCAAAATAATCTCTTGGAATACCGATTTTCATTCCTTTCACATCATCGACTAATGCACTGGTAAAATCGGTCTCTTCTCTCTGAATGGAAGTAGAATCCTTTTTATCATAGGAAGTAATTGTCTCTAAAATGGTTGCGCAGTCTGTCACATCTTTGGCAACCGGTCCTATCTGATCCAAAGAAGAACCATAGGCAATCAGTCCATATCGGGATACGGTTCCATAGGTTGGCTTAATTCCTGTGACACCACAAAATGCACTCGGCTGACGGATGGATCCACCGGTATCAGAACCCAATGCATAAAAGCATTCTTCTGCTGCTACTGCAGCACAGCTTCCACCGGATGAACCACCCGGTACATGCTCGGTATTCCATGGATTTTTGGTCTCTCCAAAAGCAGAGGTCTCTGTGGTACTTCCCATGGCAAACTCATCCATGTTGGTCTTTCCAAGAATCACTGCTCCGGCTTTTTCCAGATTTAATACTGCTTCTGCGGTATAAGTCGGAATAAAGTTATATAAAATTTTAGAACTACAGGTGGTCAGCATTCCTTTTGTGCACATATTATCTTTGATTGCAACCGGAACTCCTGCCAGCGGTCCTGTCAATGTGCCGTCATCAATGAGCTTCTGCACTTCTGCCGCACGCTTCATTGCACCTTCTTCATCTACGGTAACAAAACTGTGTACCGCATCTTCTTTTGCTGCAATGGCATCTAAGGCGGCTCTTGTAGCTTCTTCTACTGATACTTCATGGGCTTTGATTTTCTTTCCAAGCTCTACTGCTGTCAGTGATAATAAATTCATCTTCTGCCGCCTCCTTTACTGATCTACGGTCTTTGGTACAACAAATGCCCGGTCTCTGCGCTCCGGCGCGTTGGCAAGGGTATCCTCGCCGCCGTCACCATTGGTTACTACATCTTCCCGGAATACATTATGCACCGGAAATACATGGGACATCGGTTCTACACCGGATGTATCCAGTTCGTTTAATTTATCAATATAATCTAACATGCTTTCCATGTCTTTTTTTGCTGCTGCTTTTTCCTCTTCGGAAAGCTCAAGCTTTGCAAGGATTCCAACGTATTCCATGGTTTCATCTGAAATCACATTTGCCATTGTTTTTCCTCCTTAATCACGTACTTTGATATGAACTTCTCTTAACTGCTGCTCGGTTACTTCGTTTGGTGCTCCGCACATTAAATCCTGTGCATTTCCGTTCATCGGATAAGCAATGACTTCACGGATATTATCCTCGTTACGCAGTAACATAATCATACGGTCAATACCAGGAGCCATTCCTGCGTGTGGCGGTGCTCCAAACTGGAATGCATTGTATAATGCACCGAATTTATTTTTCAGCACTTCTTTATCATAACCTACGATTTCAAAAGCTTTCTCCATAATCTGCATATCATGGTTACGGACTGCACCGGAGGAAAGTTCCACACCGTTGCAGACGATATCGTACTGGTATGCTAAGATGTCCAGCGGATTCATGGTATTGAGTGCCTCTAAGCCGCCCTGTGGCATGGAGAATGGGTTATGGGTAAATCCGATTTTCTTGGTCTCCGGGTCACGCTCGAACATTGGGAAATCATTGACATAACAGAAACGGTATGCATCTTTCTCAATTAAATCCAGCTTCTCGCCTAATTCATTTCGAATCATGCCTGCATAATATGCGGCACGCTCTTCTTTATCTGCCATGAAGAAAATGGTATCTCCTACTTCAAGGCCTGCCAGCTTTCTGAATTCTTCTTTCATGTCATCCGGGATAAATTTATCAATCGGTCCCTTGTAGCTTCCATCTTCTAATACTTCCAGATATCCTAAGCCGCCCATACCGATTCCGGTTGCAAATTTCAAAAGTTTCTCATGGAAACCTTTCGACATCTCTGCATGTACACGGATGGCTCTTACGGTCTTTCCGATAAATGGCTTAAAGGTACATCCCTGGAAGAACTCTGTCATATCGATGATACGAAGTGGGTTCCGAAGGTCCGGTTTGTCACTTCCGAACTCTAACATTGCCTGCTTATAACTGATGATTGGATACGGTGCTTTCGTTACTTTGCTGCCTTCCGGTGCAAATTTCTCAAAGGTTGCAGAAAGTACTTCTTCACCAATCTTAAATACATCTTCCTGGGTTGCAAAGCTCATTTCAAAGTCAAGCTGATAGAACTCTCCCGGTGAACGGTCTGCTCTTGCATCCTCATCACGGAAACATGGTGCAACCTGGAAATATTTATCAAATCCGGATACCATCAGAAGCTGTTTGTACTGCTGTGGTGCCTGTGGCAATGCATAAAATTTTCCTTTGTATTTTCTGGATGGCACGATGTAATCTCTTGCGCCCTCCGGAGAAGATGCACAAAGAATCGGAGTCTGAATCTCTAAGAATCCCATCTCTGTCATTTTCTCTCTTAAGAAAGAAATTACCTTGGAACGGAAAATAATATTGTCTTTTACTTTCTGGTTTCTTAAATCCAGATAACGGTATTTCAACCGGACATCCTCACGGACTTCCTTACTGGTCATTACTTCAAATGGAAGCTGTGTATAAACCTCTCCTAAAATATCTACGCTCTTTGCCTCTAATTCAATGGTTCCGGTCGGAATCTTTGGATTGTAGGTCTCTTCATCTCTTTTTTCAATCAGACCTTCTATGGAAACTGCCTGCTCCTTGCGGATTCCCTCTAACAGTTTTCCATCCCGGATTACAATCTGCATTACTGCATACATATCTCTTAAATCAATAAAGGATACGCCGCCATGGTCACGGATATTCTCTACCCAACCTGCTACCCGAAGTGTCTTTCCAATGTCGTTTTCGCTTACCTGATTTAAGGTTACGTCTCTGTAAATGTTGCTCATCTTATCTACTCCTTTTCTGATATGATTGTCAGCCCGGAGTATAAAAATAACCCCGGAATACTGACTCGTATTCCGGGGCGAATAATCTTCTTATCCGCGGTACCACCCGCATTGGAAAATGAATGCTTCATCTTCCCTCTCTTCGTGCGTAACGTGCACTACGTACTGACCTACTGTAATTCAGCCAGTCGGCTCCAGAGTGTTCCCTTTGCTTTCTCTTCCAAACAGCGCTCTCAGTCGGTGACGCTGTATTCCTGTCGGCCTCTAAAAGTAAGAGTCTCTTTCCCAGCTTTTGCAACTATATCTCCTAGTTGTTGACTATGATAGCACTGCTTTTTTTGTTTTGCAAGTATTTTTTACAAATCTGATGCTATTTTTTCACTATGTCCTTTATATTATCCAATTTTATTTTATATAATGAACATAATCTGTTTTTCTCGGAGCGGCGTCTTTTGCCGGTTCTTTTGCATAGCCGATGACACAGTTTCCAATGCCTTCGTAATCTCCTTCAATGCCAAGTTCCTTTAAGATTGCTTTTCCTTCTTCCCGCTCAAAAGTTTCTTTGGCACGGTGAATCCAGCAGCTTCCAAGGCCTAAGGAATGTGCTGCCAGCATCAGATTGCCCATAACGAGGCTTCCATCATAAAGATAGGTAGGACGGCTCTTATCTGCTAACACCACCAGTACCACCGGTGCTCCATAAAACGGATCGCCGGTTGTTCCCATAATCTCAGCATTTACCTTGGAAAGTCTGTCCCTTACTTCTTTATTGGTAACTGCAAGTATAATCGGTGACTGCCTGCCCATTCCGGTAGCCGCATAGGTTCCGGCTTCCACTACTTCTGCAATCAGCTCTTCCGGCACCATATCTTCCTTATAACCTCTGATACTTCTTCTTGTCTCCATTGCTTTTATGATATCGTTCATTTCTTACTGCTCCTTTCTGATGCTCCGGCGGAAAATTTCATCCGCCTCTTTTACTACTTCTATCTCTCCGGTCTCAATCATATGATTGATGCGGTTCATATACCAACTGTCACTGATTCCAAGGGGATATTTTAACAACAGATTTCCAATAAGTCTTGCCTGTATGATTTCGCCCTCCGGCAGTTCTCTTCGAATCAGGAAATCATAAAAATCATCTTTTACGCCCACCAGACAGCCATTTATCAGAACCCGAAGAGGTGCATCCTCTTCTTTAAGTTCGTCCCATCTGGATGCAAATACTTTCTGCTCATGCTCTGAAAGTTCCTTTTCCAATGGGAGGAATCGATAAAACTGTCCGGCATCTACTTCTCCCCAGGAAGAATAACGTACCGTCGTATTTTCCTCTTCTCTTACAAAATCCGGCAGACGTACCACGGATATCGCGCATTCATATTTCCGCAGCACACTGACTGCATGGCAGAGTCCGCACAGGGAATAAGGCTTGTTGCTGTACCAGATACGGAAAGATTCTCCCTGCTTTGCAAACTGCTCCATCCGCTGCAGCTCTTTCCCATAGGTTTCCACTGCCTGCTCTAATTCTTCCCGCTCCTCTTTCTCATCCTCATTCCAATAGACACCATACTGCTCTAAGATTATCTTCTTCCGATATGTACCATCCAGCGGTTCCCTCAGGCTGCCAATGTCCAACATAAATGGCAGTATAATGACCTCCGCAGAAGTTCCGCCAACTGCTTCTCCTGCAAACATGTCTTCAAAGGTGGCTTTGTCCGGCTTTTCCCCAAGCCATGCGGTTGGTCCATCCTCATAATCCGGCTGCTGATAGTTCTTCGCAAGCTTCATGGCTCCGCCTTCACTTTCGCCAAATAAGATTTCTATCATCTACACTTCTCCCTGCTCTATGAGATATTCTAAGAATGCTTCGCATCCGCGTGTTACATCCGCATAGGTTTTATCGAACCTGCTGCTATACCATGGGTCAGATATTGCTGCCTGCTCTCCGGCAAAGGAAAGCAGCATGGATATTTTACCGCCACGATGCCCGGTTATCCGCTCGATTCCACGGATATTGCTTTCGTCCATCCCTATGAGGTAATCATAAATCTCATAATCGGATTTTGTCAACTGTCTCGCCCGCTTGCCCCGAAAATCAGTCTCCGGCGTATTCCCGATTCCATGCTTCTTAAGCTCCGTCTGCGCCGGCGGATAAATCGGATTCCCAATGCCATTCCAGATTTCTTCGGTGCTGGTGGCAGCCGAGGCTACCTCGAATCGGTCGGTGAGGCCTCGTCTGGCGACGAGGTCCTTTAGGATGAATTCTGCCATGGGGGAACGGCAGATGTTGCCTAAACAAATGAAGAGAACTTTTATCATGGTTTTATTTACTCCTTGTTTTGTCTCTGGATGCTCTGTTTTGCGATGTTCTTGATTTTGCTCTAAAATTACAGCTTGTGGCAAATTAGAGCAGAATTAAGCAAGTTGTTACTAGCTGTTAGTAGTAAAAGGGAATTTCTTACTACTAAGGATTTTTATCTTTTTCTTTGTCATCGTCTTCTTTACCTGTATCTACCGTCTCTCCTAACATTCCGTTTATACCAAGCGAATTTGCAAATCGTTGATTTCGTTCAGATAACTCTCTTGCTACATCCATTGCCGGAGTATAAGCTATTTTACTTATTTGAGATAAATTACCCATTTGGGACAACATAGAATTATTATATATTGCACTTTGCTTTGCAGCCGCTATAGCCATTTGATTACCTGCATTTTCAAGTCTTTTTGCAAAATTCACCTGTCCTGCAATATTTCCCATAACCTGATATTGTTTTCTAATCTGTTCCATCTGAGCACTCATTGCATTTCCAATCTCCAAAGAAGGAATTACACTTGATACATCAATTTTAGGAACTGCTGACTTAATAACCAATTCTCCCAAGGTTGATAACGCTGGTTTCATCTTTTCAATCCATCTTGGAATTGATTCACCCAACACTTTAACAAGCATATTTCCTAATGCAGATACTACATCTACTAATTTTGTTTCTGTATAAATATCTTTCTCTAGAACATTTATTGCTTCCACTAATAATTTATTAATGTTTTTCAGTGATTTTCTTACCTTTTCATATTCATTCTGCGTCATTCTCTTATTATGCATTACCGTATTTCTATGTGGTTGTAGCTCATCAATCTTTTCTTTAATATTCCTAAACTGTTTATACTCCGAAAAGAAACGATTCCATAAAGATTCGCTTCTGCATTGATTTACAATATCTAAAATTTCTTCTTTTGACAAGTCTTCTACGCTTGACTCAGATAATTCTTGTTCCAATACTTCTGAAATATTTCTTCCACAAAATGGCGTAAACAAATACTCTTTAAGTTGTTCATAAGTCAACTCATTCAAAGCACTTTCAACCATTTTCGTTTTGTTTCCCTTTCCCTTCATTGCATCCTGTAAACTTTTACTAAAAGAATTATCATACCACTCAACCCCAAATATTTTGATTATTGTTATATAAACTAATTCTCGTATTCGTCTTTCAAATATACCAAATAATGGCATTAACTTACAGCAGTATAACTGAGATACCTCATCATATGAAATTACAATATTCCATGTTTTCCTATGTTCACCTTGAATAAGCCTATTAGTTACACTATCAAGATATTTTGCGGCTCTAGCTGGTGTCTCATTACAACTCAATTTAAGAAAGACCATATTTTTTTCTTTTGAAGATATCTTATATTCAATTTTCACATTATTATCTAAATTTATCTCAAAAGAAGAATCATTTACATTATTAAACAAATTTTCAAAAAGCTGTTTTATCTGTTTTTTCATTCCCAAATTGATATCACTATTATTCTTGGGAAGAATTATCATATTTACTTCCATAAATAGGTCACATCCTTTCCAACTTATAATTATAACTTCAATCACCAACTTTTTCCACCAAAATAACGCCCCGGCCTAAGCCAGAACGTCATCCCACTTCCATATTAAACTGCCTTGAACATTTTCTGTGACATCGGTTTTTCCTTCTTCTGCTCAACCTCTGCCTGCACCTTCCTAAACTCTTCCATTCGTTTCAATTCTTCCTCTGCATCATCGAATCCGATATGTGTGTACCAATTCATTATGACCGATATATCCGAATGCCCCATGAAGTACTGTAACGTCTTTGAATTCATTGCCGATTTTGCCATATTTGAACAATAGGTGTGTCGTCACACATGTGGCGTGATATTTTGCATCTACACCCGGTAGATATCATTGTATCTGCCGACCATATGATTGAATCGGTATTGCCAATGCATTGCCACAAGTGGCATTCCATTATCATCATAAAACAGGAATCCGCTATATCCGTCTATGGATTTCTCTACTTTCGGTGCATTTCTGTCCTCAATGATTGCCTGAAACATCTGTGCCACCTCCTCTGTGATTGGCAATACTCTTGTTCTGGCATCTCTTTTTGTGGTTTTTATGATATATCGCATATCCGATGTTCTCTGCAACATATATCACTCTTACAGATAACTTTCCTCATAGAAAAATCCCACCCATCCAGGCTATCTCCTAACTCATGTTCAAAATTAAGAGACGACCCCAATGGGTAGGATTTTGTATTCAAACATTTAATTCATTTTATTTTCATAGTCTTGCAATTCATGAAAAATATTGTCCACATAAACAGTATCGTTTTCAATACGATAAAGCATAAAATATCGATGCGATAAAAAATTGATTCTTCGATATCCTAATTTTCTTAGTTTGAGATTATCACAAAGTTTCAGGTTCCCTGCAACATTTGACAGACTTATTTTTGTTGCTTCAAAATCATTTAATAAATTTCTTGCAGCCTGCTCACTTTTCTTTTCAAGCAACAGATATGTGATGAATCTATCAAGATCCTCCTCCGCATCCTTCATCAAAACAATCTTATAATCCATACTTTGACCTCATATCAGAAATCACACAATCTGCTTCCCTGAATACCCCCTGTTCTCTGGACTTTTTCAATTTTACAAGCATCTCGTTCTCAGTCATCGGTGCATATGGATTTGATTCTACCTGTCTTTTTATTTCAAAAGGGAATCCATTTGCCGCAACAGCCTGTGTTAAAAACATTCTAATTGCTGTTGTTGTATCTGTGCCCAAATCTTTAAATAGCGCATCTGATTTACTCTTTAACTCATCTTCTACTCTAACCTGAATTGTACTAGCCATGTTCAGCACCTCTCTTCCATCTATTTTCTTCATTATAATGTCAAGTCATTTCTATTTCAATACATTTGTATTGTTTTTACATATATCGGTCCATACAATTTAATATCTTTTCCAAGGATCCTAATTACTTCTTTTATCTTTTTTGAAACATATTTTCCCCTAATATTCCCTTTTCTTCATTTGTCATCCTTCAACTCACCACCCTTTTAATATATTATTATTTTATCCCCTCTGTAACCACCTTTCTACGCTACTGCATTTGCATTTATAGTATCAATAACCTTCTTTATTCCCAACCATACTGATATGTCAGTGAATATTTCCACTACACTTCCCTGGTCAGTAAATGGTGATTCCTGTAGAACGGAAAAATCCTTAAGCATTCCATTGTGAACAATATACTCTACTATTTGATTTACAAAATAAATTTGTCTACTATCAAGACTGGTATTTGTTAAATACTCTGAAAATGCTTCCTTTGCCGCATTCATGTCAAGTCCGACAATTTCACGAACAAATTCGCCTAATGGTTTTGTGCCAAATTCATTCTCGTAATCCTGCTTTGTACCTACTTCTCGCCATAATATTTCTTCTAATGTTTCAATATCAGTTGCTGTCAATGGCTGGTTCGTCTTAAGCTTTGCAATAGCAATATTGTCTTGATGTTGTCTAATATAATATTCAGCTTTTGCTTTATAATTTTTCAGTTCATCATTCTCCAGCTCAGAATCCTTCCACTCTATTGAGAGTAAATCATCCTCAAAATTTGTGTCATAACGCACAATATTCTTTGGAATATATTTTATCAAATTGCGAAGTCTTTCTCGGATTTCTTCAAATTCTGCAATTCCTGCCTGCTCAACATAATCCGTATTTAAAATTTTATTAATAAAGTCAGCTTGTGCTTGAATTTCCGGAATATTTGCTACGCTTGCAATTCCTGCTACTTTTTTATAGAGATCACTGCGAGCCTTTGTATATTTCTTTCCTACTAAATATGCAAGTTCTATTCCATACATAAGTGCATCAAATCGAATTGCATTCACCTCATCACCATCCGGTAAAATAAGTGGCGCAACCTCCTCACGTACAACCAATGTATCTTCATATGTAATCGTCTGATAATTGGCTTCTGTTGAATATAAATCAATATATTTTAAATGTTGACGGACTGCAAAATTATCTCTCGGTAATTCTTTCACTTTTTCACTCATCTGCTGAACCAAAGTATTTCTATATGCTATTAATCTTTCATTTTGAAATGCAATATTCTGAAGTTTATATGATATTTCAAATTTAAGATTAAAAATTGCTCCTTGAAGTGCTATCATATTTGCAGAAGCCTTTCCTTTATTCATACGAAAGAATTCAAAGTTTCCACAAAAATCAAAAATATAGAATTTCTGTTTATCTTCTCCATCAATGAGTCCCGGACATAATCTTGTGCCACGCCCAATCATCTGCCAAAATTTTGCTTTACTCATAACCTTTTTAAAGAACACAAGATTCACTACTTCTGGTACATCAATACCAGTATCCAGCATGTCCACTGAAATTGCTATCTGAGGCATTTTTTTAGAGTCTGCAAATTCATCAATTGCGCTCTGTGCGTAAGTCATGTAATTATCAATTACTTTTGCGAAATTAGGAAGATGCGGATATTCCTTATTGAATACTTCTAATATTTTTTCTGCATGTTTATGATTCTTTGCAAAAATAATAGTCTTTCCAATGCTTTGACCATAATCAATTTTTATCCCTTCAGTCATTAAAATATTCAGTACCTGCTTTATTGTATCCTCATTAAATATCCAGGTATTCAATGCCGATGATTCAATTGCCTCCGGTATATCCCCATATTCGTCCTCAAAAGTTTCCTCATAGGCTTCCTTGTCTTCCTCTGACAATTCATCATAGACTATTCCCTGCTCTATGAATTTAAGCTTTGACTCGACTGATATATAATCAACCAGATAACCATCTTTTACCGCTTGTGCCAAATCATATCCATATGTAGGCACACCATTTTCCAATTCAAACACTCCATATGTATTCTTATCAATTTCGTCTTTAGGTGTTGCCGTAAGACCAACCAATGGAGCATCAAAATACGCAAAAATATCTTTATATTTATTGTAAATTGATCTATGCGCCTCATCACATATAACAAGGTCAAAATGTCCACAGGTAAAAAGTTTTCCAATATTATCATTTACCGTATCAATGCAGTTCATCATTGTCTGATATGTTGAGAAAACGCAATGCGCATTATAATTATCTTTCTCTTCTACTAAATTTGTGCATGACAAATTCGGAAGCATATTTACAAAGCTTCTTTTTGCCTGTGTTACAAGTGAATTTCTATCCGCTAAGAAAAGAATATTTTTTACCCATCCTGACTTTAGTAAAATATCGCATAAAGCTATTACCGTTCTTGTCTTTCCCGAACCTGTTGCCATGACAAGAAGCGCTTTTCTACGATTTTTTTCATCAAAACTATTACATACCGCTTTAATTGCCGCTTCCTGATAATAACGTCCCGCAATTTTTTTATCTACCATCACATGCTTAAGACTTGTCCGCATGGTTAATAAATTAAACCATTTTTCCAAATCTCGTTTTGAATATATTGCTGCACATTTTCTTTCCGGATACTGACCATCAATAATATGCGTCTCGAATCCATTTGTCAGAAAAATCACCGGTCTTCTCTTATACTTTTCTTCTAAAATATCTGCATATAATTTTGCCTGCTGTCTTCCTTTTGAAACATCTACACAAGTTCGCTTTGCCTCTATAATAGCAAGTGGACGACTAGCATCATCATAAAGTACATAATCTGCACGACCAATTTCTGATTTATTTGGCATTCCCGGAAGTTCAACCTCATTTATCCAGTCTATACCTTCCTTCCAGCCTGCATCCATAAGCATCGCATCGATATAAAGTTTTCTTGTTTTATACTCAGATAAGTCTAATGGCTTTGGAACATATGTCTGCTGTTGTTCCTGTCTCCGAGCGGACAATTCTTCTTTCAACGAAGCGTTTTCTGCAATTAATTTCTGTAAATCCAGTTCCTGTTGCGCAGCCTTCTCCTGTTCTTTTGCTAATTTTTCTCTTGTTGCATTAGCAGCCTCTCTCGATTCTTTTGCTTTCTCAACTCTTGAGTCAATAATAGCTTTATTAAATGCATGCTCTTCATATTTATCAGAATAGCAATATGCAATATAATCAAGATAAATAAAAAGATTTTCAAGACAAAGCATCGCCTCGTCTCTTCCAAGTTTTCTATTGCTATGAGCCACACTATTTCCACAACGTCGAATATAATCCATCCGTTTCCACAAATCAGGTCCAACAATCTGTCTATATTCTTCAGCATTCATCAAACTTTGTAAATTGTCCTGATATGGCATCTCTAATTCAGAATCAACAGAATACATCCACTTGATTGCAAATTCCATTGCACGGCGACTGTTTATTATGCTTGCCTCTGGATCCATAAGAATAATTTTTTCAGCTGAAATAGCGACATCAGCAAATCTTGAAAATTTAGGTTCTGCTTTTAGATAATCAAAGTTTGTTACCATACTATTACCCCCTAACATAATTTTCCATGACCTATAAATATTTATTATTTTATTTACTTGTTCTAATTTACTATATAATATCACTAAAATGCTAATTTTAAAATATTTTTAGCACGGCAACTTTTGATTTGTCGACTTGGTCGACGAATGCAATATATTTATTAACCATATCTTCTGTTGGACATATT
>NZ_JAJEQU010000022.1:0-35972 GCF_020687575.1 Roseburia sp. CLA-AA-H209 | reverse complement strand
GGCAATCTGGTTCAGAAAGAATACGCTGGAACAGAAAGTAAAAGTGAAACGGAAAAACTGCTCCGTCAGGCAATGGATGATTACGAAAGCAAGAAATTTGTCGCAAAGACAGATAATCTTACTGTAGGAGAACTTCTTGATATGTGGGCGGAAGAAGAACTGAAAGTCGGAACACTCAGCAATGGTACAGTGGAAAATTATCTTGGTGCAATCCGTTGTATCAAGAAACATCCGATTGCAGAACGCAAATTAAAAACCGTTACTGCTGAACATTTACAGGCATTTCTCGATCTGCTTACATTCGGTGGGGAATTTCCAGATGGAAAAGTGAGAAAAGGATACAGTAAAGATTACATCCATTCCTTTTCAGCAGTATTACAACAGGCTTTCCGGTTTGCAGTATTTCCAAAACAGTTGATTACTTTTAATCCTATGCAGTATATTAAGCTGAAAAAACAGGCAGAGGATGTGGATTTATTCTCAGATGATGAGGTAGAAGAAGGCATACAGCCTATTTCCCATGAAGATTATGAGAGACTGATAGAATACCTCAAAGTAAAGAATCCACCTGCAATCCTGCCAATCCAGATCGCATACTATGCGGGACTTCGTATCGGTGAAGTTTGCGGATTGACATGGCAGGACATCAATCTTGAAGAACAATGCCTGACCATTAAAAGAAGTATCCGCTATGATGGCACAAAACATAAAAACATCATCGGACCGACCAAGCGAAAGAAAGTAAGGATTGTTGATTTTGGCGATACTCTGACTGAAATACTGAAAACCGCCAGAAAAAAACAGCTTAAAAGCCGGATGCAGTATGGTGAACTTTACCACCGCAATTTCTACAAGGAAGCACAGGACAAAAACAGAGTGTATTATGAATATTATCATCTGGACGGAACCGAAGAAATCCCGGTAGATTACAAGGAAATCTCCTTTGTCTGCCTGAGACCGGACGGATGTCTGGAACTGCCAAGCACACTCAGCATTGCCTGCCGATCAGTTGCAAAAAGGCTGGACGGATTTGAGAATTTCCATTTCCACCAGTTGCGACACACCTACACAAGCAACCTCCTCTCAAACGGAGCTGCCCCAAAAGATGTGCAGGAACTGTTAGGGCACTCTGATGTCAGTACCACAATGAATGTCTACGCCCACTCTACAAGAAAGGCAAAGCGGAACTCCGCCAGACTTCTTGATAAAGTGGCAGGCAACGACTAAATAAAAAATTCCCTTATTTCCCTTGCTGATTCCGCATAAGGTCAAAAATAAGGGAAAATACATATCATTTCACTATTTAAGGGGCTGGAAAGCCCGTAAAATAAGGAAAGTTCAAGAAATCTCTCCACAAATTCCGATTTATGCCCTCCTATTTTTCAGACTGTAATTTCAATTTGGTTATCTTCGAATGCAACAATACAACTTTCATAATAACCATCTCCAGTCTTTCTTGGACCGCTGACAACTTCATAACCATCTGCCTTTAACTCTGCCGTCAAAGTATCAACCTTTTCTTTGCTGCCTACGCTAAAAGCAATATGTGCATAGCCGGTACGAGTAAGCTCTTTTGGACAATCCGACATTTCTGGTTTATTCATAATCTCTATACGTGTATCATCATCAAATGAAAGAAAATAAGAGCGGAAATCCGTCTGAAAATTATGATATCCATCATTTGATTTTGCATCAAAATATTTCATAAAGAAACTTCTGGCTTCTTCCAGATTATTTACATATAATGCAATATGTTCGATTTTCATAGTTTGTTTTTCCTATCTTTTTATTAATTTTCTTTTCCTGTTCTGCTTCCATTTTAACTTCTTTTATATAATGATTACAACTCCAATTACAGATGCAATAAGAACAAATGGTGCAATCCTCACAAGCAGGAAGTTAACTGATACTATCATAAAATCTTTGCAACACAATCGCCAACTCTTCCGGGGCTTCTATGTTTGCTTCATGACCTGTTTTCATAAGTTCATGGAAGTAGGAATTGTTCAGATAATGGCAAAGTTCTTTTGAATTTTTTTTGTTTGCATTGTCCTTCTCTCCACAAACGATTAATACCGGACAAGACACCTTATGCAGTGAGCCACTGAAATCTAATTCAGCCATCGTACCACATAGGTTAATAACATCTGCTTTTTTGAAGCCCATTTTATTGAATGCCGAATTCGGCATAAGATGAAACAACATATTCTGAACTTTCAATAATTTTCGGGGCATTTTATATTGTGCTGCAATTAATACGAGTGCCTTTACTTTATCTGGGTGGTCTATCGCATAATTAAGTGCCAAAACAGCTCCTAGAGAAAGCCCACATAAGACAATTTCTTCGTTCTCCTTGTCGCATTCTGATGAGAATGCTGAATATAATTCCTTATATGTAGCAGATTTCCTTTCTAACAGCTCTGATAAACTCAAACTGCAACTGCTTTTCGATACTTTCGTTTCTTTTATTACTCTATTCCAACTGTCTGGTTTTTGCCCTAGTCCATGCAAATATAAATACTTCATATATTGTCACTCCGTCAAATTTTGATTTCTATTTTTGTTTCCATAGCATGGTGTATTCTTTTTCACCAGTAGCTTCATCCAAACCTTTACATTGAATAATGAACCCTTCTCTTTGGTAAAAAGAAATTGCTCTGGCATTCTTCTGGTATACATTTAATTGTAATCTATCTTTTTTATCCTTAATATAATTCAATAAAAGCTTACCTATGCCGCATGACTGCATTTCTTCAGAAACAAAAATACATTCAATATATTCATTATTTAGTCCTACAAATCCTTGTATCATCTTATCCACTTCAAACACATAGACTTCGGATTGTGACATCATTTCTTTCACTAATTCATAATTACTTTTCCAGTATTGATTGGAAATAAAATAATGCGTTTTCAGATTTGTCTTTAACCATATGTCAGCAACTCTATCGATATCTCCGTTCAGCAACTTTCTAATCATAACAAATATTCTCCACAACTACATCCTTTCTGCTTTTCTCTTTTTTCATTCTATCACAAGCTCACCATTAATCATCAATTTTTTGATATTTTTTCTTTTTCCCCACTGTAAAACAGCCTCTAAGCGTTTCTATAGGCTTTGATGTCCGGGCAGCCTTCGGGTTACCTTTACATAGTTTCCACTTTCAAAAAATAAAAAAATTTGTGTTTTTGAAAGTGGGTGACTATATAAAAACAATCAAGAGATCAAAATATATCGATAGAATCATTGAACTGAATGGCACTCCTGACATCAAGATTATCTTCATCGACTTCATGGATTTGGCGTATGAAAAAAATCAAGGAATAACATTCCTTACACGCCTATGTGTAAGAACATTATCAGGAAGGCAAAACGAACTATATAAAGGAGTCTTCCTGAAAACATACAAAAACTATATAACATAGGGCATGAATGATTTTTTCTCCATCAAACTGGAATTTGTAATTACATTCCATACATATTGGCATTCTTTACAATCACTCTATCTCCTTTTTCTAATTGTTCCTTAGAAACTCCTCTTAACCCAAGTCCAACATGCTCTGTTTTATATCCACAACCATTTGATTTTCGTTCTTTTGTATGTATATCGATGGTAGTAATTATAGTCTCTAATACACCTCCATTTGTTTTATAAACGCACGCATTTTCTCCTTCTCTACACATTCCTGTTGATATGTTTCCTGTGGCAACTGTTCCAACCCCCATAATTGTAAATACATCATCAATAATCAATTCAAAGTCTTCTTTTAAACATAATGGAACATCTAATCTGTTCATATACTCTTTTTCTCGCTCTTTTTTGCTTTTACCAAATAATCCCATAGTGTTTCTCCTTTATAACTTCCGATTGTTTTAATTCTTCTCAGTTCCACCTTCTTGCCCTTCGGACAAGAAGTATCCCTCGCTCAAAGAGCTCGGTCAATTATAAGTTGTTATTTCAATGCTTTTTTATCATTTTCTTTTTCATCATATTATGTTCAAACTCAACCCATGCGATTTCAGAAAATAGAACTATCATATAAATAACCACCTGAACCACAACGCCATCCAGCTTTTTAATAAAATATCCAAAAACAGCTTGTGTTATAAATAGCACACACCCCAAAATAATAAAATTTCTGCCATGTCTATGGTTCCATTCCGTAACATTTGTCAGTTCCTCTTTACGAAGAGGTTTCTCTCCCGTATTTATTGATACTGGTTTTTCAGACCTATACTGCATAATTCCAAGTATAATAAAAATAAGTGAAACCAATAATGAAATTACCAAATAAATAATTGTAGCAGCCATATCTATCCTCCCATAATCCAACTATTATTTGCACTTTTCAAGTGCCTCAGACAATACCTGAGCCTGTTCATATGTATCTACTTCTATTTGACAACTGCCTTCAGTTATTGCACACATTACTCTTGGGTTTGCAATCATTTCATCATTCAAATAAATGCCTATCGTATTTCCAATATTATTTGTAGTAATATCTGCAAATGTTTTTGTTGATTCTTCATCAAACTCAATTTGTACTACTGCCTTCTTGATTCCATCTCCATTATCAACCATTGTTGCTTCTGCCGATTTTATACCTCCAATCATAAGTATATTCCCATCGCTATCCCGTAATGTGAATATATTTGTCTCTTGTTTCCCCGATGGCTGATCATCACTGACATTTTCTTCTATAGTATTTGAATCTTTTTGAAACCATGCTTCACCATGATATCCCTGATATGCACCGATTGCACTATTTATTATTGTCAACACAAGACATATAATACCTAATACAATACCCACTATTGACATTCCCTTACTACTTTTCTTTAATCCTATTATTCCAAATACCAAAGCTATAGTTCCAACTGGTAACCCAATTATTGGAATAATCCATGCTAATACTCCCACTATACCAAGCACAAGTGCCACCACTCCAAATCCAGGCTTACGAACTTTGTTAATATCCGGTACTGCATAATTAATTTGATTCTGTAATGGTGCTCCACAACCTGAGCAGAATGTTGCACTATCATCCATTTGTTTACCACATTTTGAACAATACACCATGTCTATTCCTCCAATTCAGCCTCTGCTTCCACTCTCTCTGCTTCTGCCCTCTCCGACTCTGTCTGTTTCTTATTCTTCGCATTCTCCATATGCCGGCAAAGGAGTTATTCTTGAATTATAAGATGCACAGTGGGACAGTCCTGTGTGTCTCCTTTGTTTTGATACCACTATTAGATATCAGAACGGTCGTTGCCACAAGCAACGCAAATTAACTTTTTCGTTTTTGCCGCAGTAAACTGGATGACCGGTCCGGAAATGAGGATTGTTACTATGGTGCATATGCCAAATTTTCCGCCCAGCATAACGCCTGTCACAACCATCACGACATCCAGTACCATTCGTACAATTTTTACCTGCCAGTTGTTCTTTTCCGCAAGAGAAAAAGTCAGTGCCTCATAAGAACCCCGCCCCAGGGAGGCTGCCGCATAAAAACCAGTTCCTATTGCAAAAAGCACAATTCCCAATAACATGATAAGTGCATTTACCCATATATGCGTACTGTACACATGTGCATTTGCAAACAAATCTACACAAAAGCTATACACAATCTGGTAAAGTATCGTGCCGATATGTATCTGTGACCTGTCATAGAAAAACGCAAATACAATCATAACTATGGCTACTATCATGGATGCCGTACCGATACTTACATGAAATGTTTTCGAAATTCCCTGCCATAATACGGCAAGGGTTGCACCGCCAAATCCCGCATACAATGCCAGTGTAATGCCATATGCTGCAACGACTGAACCAACCACTATAATAATTAATTTTATTGTCCACTCCAATTTACTCATATTATTACTTTTTTTCATTCCATTCACTTATCATATTCCAACATCTATCCAATTTACAGTTCCAAAATTTTACACTGTTCAAGTCCCGCACTCCAAAACTCCTCAATCGGCATACCCTTCACCTGACAGATAATGCTTGCATTCATCGCACCATGTCCCACAATCAGGATATCCTTCCCCTCCTGTAGCTGTGGCTCTATCACTTCCTTCAAAAATGCTCCGGTTCTTGCAAAGAGTTCCTCCCAGGTTTCTGCTCCACCTATCGATTCGTGATATTCTCCCGGCTTTTGAAACAAAATATTAATCGGGCAATCCGGAATAGCAAAGCTGTTTTCGATTCCCTCATAATCTCCAAAACTCATTTCCATCAGCCGTTCGTCTTTTATTATTGGAATTTTCCGGTTTTTTAACACAATTTGTGCTGTCTCAACAGCCCTTATCAACGGAGAACAATAACACACATCTATGTGCAAATCCTTATACTCTTCGCATGTTTTTTCCGCCATCAGGCGTCCTTCTTCATTTAATGGGATATCCGTTCTTCCCTGTATTTTATGTAATGCATTCCATTCCGTTTTTCCATGCCGCATAATATATAACATTTTGAATTTCTCCTAAAATCATAGTTTTTAACTTATCTTTCTGTTTAATAAGCCCCACAAACTCAGGAAACCTATTGCAGCTCCCAGCAACACTCCGGCTACTTTCATTAATTCATTGTTCCTATATTTTTTATCTGGAAGAATACCCGCTTTATTATAAGAATATTTTATATGATCTGTGGTATATGCAGTTATGGTATCTCCCACTTTATATTCTGCATATACACTTTCCGGCACCTGCATCCGCTTATTATATTCATTCGTTTTGCCATCATGATAATAGAAGAAATAATTTTGAGATATGGAATTATCCGCCGTAGCATCTTCACTCTTTTTATCCGTTATCACAACATCTTCTCTATCATAATCTTCTCCTAATACCATCTCTTCCATTTGCCTGTGAAGTGCCTTCGACGTCAAAAATACGTTTAACCAGACCGCCAGAAAAGCTATGCTTAAAGCAGCAAAACAACTCCAGAACAGAACTTTCTTCTGCTTTCCGGTTAATCGTTCTTTTTGTTTCTGATGCTTCGCCAATTTGTTGCTCATGCTGTAATTCTCACATTCTTTCTAATCGTCTTACTTATCATACTTTTCCAGAAAATCCGTTGCCTTATCTTTATCTATATGCAGTTCCTCCTGCAGCAATAAAATAATTTCCTTCTCTGACTTTCCGAATCTGCGTCCAAGCTTTATAACTTCCTTCGTTTTTCCTACTATTTCGCCCTCTTCCAAGCCTTCTTTTCTGCCTTCCTCTTCGCCCTGTTTGCGAATTCTTTCTTCTCTCTCAAAGCTCTTCATATATGCAAGACCTACCTCTCCATCCCGTTTGACTGCAGTTACCATCCGGTGTAACTTTTTCAGGTTTTCGGTGGAAGCATTCTCTACAGATGAATGTTCCATGTAATGCAGTAGCTGTTTTAATTCCTCCGGCGGATTTCCTTCACTTCCTCTTGTATACAAAAATATGGTCTGCGCACCATCCTCATACGTTAATTCCGGCACTTCTACACAACGGTTCTTAATGGTATACATCATGCGGTTCAGTCCAAAGGGGTCATAAGTTGTAATGAAAATCACAACAACATTCCGAAGACTTCCATAGGTTTCGCCCGATGGCAAATTTCCCGCGTCAATTTTTGCATGATAGAAACGGACTCTTCTTGGCAATGCTGCCATCTCGTTCTTTCCGTCATTCTGGTCCGGTTCTATATCAAAGATTTCACCATTCTCTTCATCCAGATATACATCCAGCCGGATTCCGTGGGTTTCTGTATTCTCTCCGCAAAAGAAACGCTGCGGCACTACCGTAAGCTTTCCTATCTGTCGATGCAGAATGCATTCCAAAATATACCTCGCTGACTGTTCCCCATAAATTTTGTGACTGGTTAAGCTATTTACCAGAAAGTCATCCACCAGATTCAGTTCTTCTAAAGTTCTCATTTTTCCTCCTTTTCCCATAATGCAGTGAAAAGCAGGATTGCATATATCTCATATTTTCCTAAACTTCCGCCTCTTCAATGCACTATGCGTTTATTAATTGTTATTAGAATTTAAAAGCATAGAATTCATTGAATTGATACTAGAAATTTAGACTGGCTTTCACCATTCGAAAATCAGAATATATGCTTTGTGTTGATTGTAACAAATAAGCCCATTGAATACAAGTAAATTTTTTCCGGCAGACATAACCCGAAAACATAATCTATAGCAGTCTTGTGGAAGAGCAGAATTGATTTGCTTGAACAGAAAAAGACAGCCGCCCTGCCGGGCTGCTGCCTCTTTCTGTTTTTATGCTTATGCTTTTATTTCTTAATTTTATTCTGCTTTGTCATCTACTGTAACAGTGATTTTGTTCAGGTGCCAGATATCATCCACATATTCCTGAATCGTACGGTCAGATGAGAATTTGCCGGAAGCTGCAATATTTAAGATTGCTTTTCTAGCCCATTCTTTTTCATCTGCATATGCAGCATTAATCTTCTTCTGTGCTTCCACATAAGAACGGAAGTCTGCCAGAATAAAGTAAGTATCTGCGTACTGTGTGCACTGTGTATTCAGCAGTGAGTTGTAAAGGTCACGGAACAATTCCGGATCATTTGGTGAATAGAATCCGTTGATTAACTGCATCAGAACTTTACGGACATCCTGATCATTGTTGAAAATCTGCATTGGGTCATAATCGCGTTTCTGCTCATGAGCAATCACTTCGTCAGAGCTCATACCGAAGATAAACATGTTTTCTTTGCCGACTTCTTCTGCCATCTCAACGTTTGCACCATCCATGGTTCCGATGGTAAGCGCTCCATTCAGCATGAACTTCATATTACCGGTTCCGGATGCTTCCTTACTTGCAGTAGAAATCTGCTCGCTGACATCTGCTGCTGCAAAAATAATCTCTGCATTGGATACCTTGTAGTCTTCGATAAATACAACCTTAATCTTTCCGTTGATGGACTTATCATTGTTGATGACATCTGCAACAGAGTTGATTAATTTGATGGTAAGTTTTGCATTGCGGTAGCCTGCTGCTGCTTTTGCTCCGAAAATGAAAGTTCTTGGAATGAATTCCATATCCGGATGCTCTTTTAATTCATTGTAAAGATACATTACATGAAGAATATTTAAGAGCTGGCGTTTGTACTCATGCAGACGTTTTACCTGTACATCAAAGATAGAACGAGGATTTACTTCAATTCCGTTGTGTTCTTCGATATAAGATGCAAGACGCAGCTTGTTCTGATATTTGATATTTAAGAATTCCTGCTGAACCTTTTCATCATCTGCATAGAACTCTAATCTCTTGATGCGGGAAAGGTCTGTAATCCAGTCTTTTCCAACATATTTGGTTACCCAGTCTGCAAGTAATGGATCTCCATGCATTAAGAAACGACGCTGTGTAATACCATTGGTCTTATTATTAAATTTCTCCGGGAACATCTCGTAGAAATCTTTTAATTCCTGTTTCTTAAGGATTTCTGTATGAAGTGCCGCTACACCATTTACAGAATATCCTGCACAGATTGCCAGATGAGCCATTTTTACCTGACCATCATATATAATTGCCATCTTCTCAACCTTGTGGTTGTCTCCAGGATATTTCTGCTGGATTTCCAGTACAAAACGACGGTTGATTTCTTCTACAATCTGGTAAATTCTAGGAAGCAGTCTTGAGAAAATCTCGATTGGCCATTTCTCTAATGCTTCTGCCATGATGGTATGGTTGGTATATGCACAACATTTTGTTGTAATATTCCATGCATCATCCCACTCCAAGCCTTCTTCATCCAGTAAGATACGCATTAACTCTGCAACTGCTACGGTTGGATGGGTATCATTCATCTGGAATACTGCTTTTTCAGGAAGCATATGAATGTCTGGATGATTCTTCTTAAATCTTGCAATGGCACGCTGTAAGCTGGCAGATACAAAGAAGTACTGCTGTTTTAAACGAAGCTCTTTTCCTGCGATATGGTTATCATTCGGATAGAGAACTTCTACTAAGTTCTTTGCAAGGTTCTGCTGTTCGATTGCACGATGATAATCACCTTTATCAAAGGAATCCAGCTCGAAGCATTCCATTGGCTCTGCATCCCAGATCATCAATGTATTTACTACATTATTGTTATAACCTACGATTGGCATATCATAAGGAATTGCTTTTACGGACTGATAGCCTTCCTGTACGAATCTGGTTCTTCCATCTGGCTGTGCCTCTGCACGTACATATCCACCAAATTTTACTTCGAAATTGTATTCCGGACGTTTTAATTCAAATGGATATCCATTCTGTAACCAGTTATCCGGCTCTTCTACCTGATAACCATTCTCTATTTTCTGACGGAACATTCCATAATGGTAACGGATTCCACAACCATATGCCGGATATCCCAGAGTTGCCAAAGATTCCATAAAGCAGGCAGCAAGTCTTCCCAGTCCACCATTTCCAAGTGCCGGGTCCGGCTCCTGATCCTCTATGGCATTTAAGTTGATTCCCATTTCCTCTAAAGCTTCTTTCACTTCATTGTATACCGTTAAGTTAATCAGGTTATTGCCTAATGCACGGCCCATTAAGAACTCCATGGACATATAGTATACAATCTTTGGATCTGCTTTATCAAATTCCTGCTGGGTTGCAAGCCACTGGTCAATGATTACATCTTTTACAACGTAGGATACTGCCTGGAAAATTTCCTGCTCGCTTGCTTCATCCATTGTCTTACGATAGAGGTATTTTACGTTCTCAACTACCTCTTTTTTGAAGGTTTCCTTTTCAAACATTTTGCTTTTCATAATGTTCTCCTTTTGTTTCGATTCCGGTGTTTTTTGTGCAAAAAGGGAGCAAGCCCCTGTCGGCTCCACTCCCTTATCTTTATTCTGCTTATTTCTTTTCCACGCCAAGCACAACCGTTTCACCATTAATGTTCCATTCTTTCTGATATCCGCTCACCATATCAGCCACAACACTCTCAGCCAGAACTTCTTTTGCAATTTCTTCCCCATATTTTGCGAAGATGTCTTTTACTTTCTGATCTGCCTTATAAGAAACAGTAATTTTATCCATTACTTCAAATCCTGCTTCCTTACGCATTGTCTGGATTTTGCTGATTAATTCTCTTACCATTCCTTCCTCTAAAAGTTCTGGAGTAAGGTTCGTATCAAGAACTACGGTCACTTCATTATCACCTTCTGTCATGTAACCTTCCTGCTGTGTCATGGTGATAAGTAAATCCTCTTCATATAATACAACTTCGTCGCTTATACTGTCAAGTTTCAGTGCACCTGTGCTCTTAAGCTCAGCCATTGCCTTGTTGCCGTCTAATTCTGCAAGTGCTTTCTGAATCTGACCTAAATATTTACCGAATTTCGGTCCAACGGTACGAAGCTGTGGTTTGAAGGTATAGCTAGTATATGCACTGACATCCTCTGTAAATGTCACTTTCTTTACATTCAGCTCATCTTCGATAATCTCTGTAAAGTATTCGGATAATTCAAATGGTGCTTTTACAAACATATTTCCAATCGGCTGACGGTTCTTGATGTTCGCAGTATTTCTGCAAGCACGGCCCATAACAACGATTTTCAATACTTCGTCCATATTTTTCTCTAATTCACTGTCTATCCAGCTCTCGTTTGCCACCGGATAGTCGCAAAGATGGATGCTTTCCGGCGCACTCTTGTCGATGCTGCATACCAGGTTCTGGTAAATTTCTTCTGTCATGAAAGGAATCATCGGCGCTGCTACCTTGCATACAGTTACCAGTGCAGTATAAAGAGTCATATATGCATTGATTTTATCCTGCTCCATGCCCTTTGCCCAGAAACGCTCACGACAACGTCTTACATACCAGTTACTCATCTCATCTACAAATTCATCCAGTGCTCTTGCAGCTTCCGGAATACGATAATTACCCAGATTATTATCTACAGTCTTAATCAGTGTATTGAGTTTGGAGAGAAGCCATTTATCCATAACGGAAAGTTTCTCATAATCCAGTGTATATTTGGTTGCATCAAATTCATCAATATTTGCATACAACACGAAGAATGCATAAGTATTCCAAAGTGTTCCAAGGAATTTACGCTGTCCTTCCTGTACTGCCTTTCCATGGAAACGGTTTGGCAGCCATGGTGCAGAATTGATGTAGAAATACCAGCGGATTGCATCTGCTCCGTAAGTCTCTAATGCATCAAATGGGTCAACGGCATTTCCTTTGGACTTACTCATCTTCTGTCCATTTTCATCCTGTACATGTCCCAATACGATAACATTTTCATATGGTGCTTTATTAAATAATAAGGTAGACTCTGCCATCAGGGAATAGAACCATCCACGGGTCTGGTCTACTGCCTCAGAAATAAACTGTGCAGGGAACTGCTGTTTAAAGAGGTCTTCATTTTCAAATGGATAATGATGCTGTGCAAATGGCATTGCTCCTGAGTCAAACCAGCAGTCAATTACTTCCGGTACACGATGCATTTCGCCGCCACAATCCGGGCACTTGAAGGTTACTGCATCAATGTATGGACGATGTAATTCTACTTTGGCATCATCCGGGTTCCCACTGCGCTCTGCTAATTCTGCACGGCTTCCGATACACTCCTGATGTCCACAGGAACACTCCCATACAGGAAGCGGAGTTCCCCAGTAACGGTTACGGGAAATACCCCAGTCCTGAATATTTTCAAGCCAGTCACCGAAACGTCCTTTTCCGATAGATTCCGGAATCCAGTTTACGGTATTGTTATTGCGGATCAAATCCTCTTTTACTGCGGTCATCTTAATGAACCAGGATTCTCTTGCATAGTAAATCAGAGGAGTATCACAACGCCAGCAGTGTGGATATTCATGTTCAAATTTTGGTGCATCAAAGAGCAGTCCTTTTTCTTCCAGGTCTTTTAATACCATTGGGTCTGCTTTCTTTACAAATACACCGGCATATGGAGTCTCTTTGGTAAGTTCTCCTTTTCCGTCTACCAGCTGGACAAATGGAAGTCCGTATCTACGTCCAACCTGGGCATCGTCTTCACCAAATGCAGGTGCGATGTGAACGATACCGGTACCATCTGTCATGGTTACATAAGTATCACAGGTTACATAGTAGCCTTTCTTATGCTGTTTCTCACAGATTTCCTTTGCGCAGTCAAATAATGGCTCATATTCCTTGTACTCTAATGACTTTCCTGGGAAAGTATCCAATACTTCATATGCTTTTACGCCATTTTCTTCATCCGCAAATTTGCCAAGTACCTTATCTAACAGTGCTTCTGCCATATAATAAGTATATCCGTCAGCAGCTTTTACTTTACAGTAAGTCTCGTCCGGGTTTACACAAAGTGCAACGTTAGATGGTAGTGTCCATGGAGTTGTGGTCCATGCCAGGAAATATGCATCTTCTCCGATTACTTTGAATCTTACGATTGCGGAACGTTCTTTTACCGTCTTATATCCCTGTGCTACTTCCTGGGAAGAAAGCGGAGTTCCACATCTCGGGCAGTAAGGAACAATCTTGAAACCTTTGTATAACAGCTTCTTATCCCAGATTTTCTTAAGAGCCCACCACTCAGATTCAATGAAATTATCATCATATGTTACATATGGGTTTTCCATATCAGCCCAGAATCCAACGGTTCCTGAAAAATCTTCCCACATTCCTTTGTATTTCCATACGGATTCTTTACATTTCTTGATGAATGGCTCCATACCATATTCTTCAATCTGCTCTTTTCCGTTTAATCCTAAAAGCTTTTCTACTTCCAGCTCTACTGGAAGTCCATGGGTATCCCATCCGGCTTTACGTGGGACATATTTGCCCTTCATGGTCTGGTATCTTGGAATCATGTCTTTGATAACACGGGTTAATACGTGACCGATATGTGGCTTACCATTTGCAGTTGGCGGTCCATCATAGAAAGTATAGGTCTCGCCTTCTTTCCGGTTCTCCATACTTTTCTTAAAAATATCATTGTCTTTCCAGAATTTTACAGTCTGCTTTTCTCTGTCCACAAAATTTAGATTTGGGGAAACTTTTTCGTACATGTTAGTCCTCCTTAAAATTTCAGTTTCTCGCTACCCTCGTAAAAAAGAATGTGCCTTGGCACATTCTCGTGCCTGCGGCGGTCGCTTGCGACATCTACCTTATACGCCGCAGTGTGCATCCTTGCGGAGCGTTTTTTACTTTACAGGAAAGCAATTTCCTGTAAAGTAAAAAAGACGCCGTCCTGTAATAAGGACGTGCGCCTGCCGTTTCTAACCACCTTGTTACAACATACTTGAAGCTTACAGCTTCGCATATACGTTCCCGTAACGGGGGAAATCCGTCAGTTTCTACTAACGCATCTTTGCCTGTTCGAACTGCAACTTGGAAGTGATTTTCATTTTCCATTTACTCATGCCGGTTTCCACCTGCCCCGGCTCTCTTTGACTTTCCATGGAAAACTACTCTCTTCGTCATCGTCTTTTCATATTCTTAATAAGTATAGAACCTGTATTTTTAAATGTCAATTCTAAATTTCATTTTTTATTTTACAAATTGTATAAAACCATATCCGTTTGTTACACTGCAGACAGATAAGAATTTCTAAATGTACCTGATTTAAATAAAATAACCATTACGCAACCGTCTTAAATGAGCCATCCGGGCTCTTTAGGACTCATTCTGACATCCATGTCAGAATGTTGCTGCATCATAACAGGTACATTAAGAACTTCTAATCTGCCTCCAAAGTCACAAGCAGGATATGGTTTTATACTATTTACTACACAAAAAAAGAATTTTCTATCACACAAAAAAGTGGTATCCCTTACGATAACTCAATTAGGAATTAACGAAAACAACGATTATTTTCTAAGCAAAGCCTTCCAACAGAACTCAAAAATAAGAATAATCACACTAGAGTATAGACTTACTCCAGTGTGGTCATTTTTATTTTAAACATTTATTCCTTATGTGATTGTTGATAAAAATGTGCCTCAAATTTCAATTTGTCGCAGGATGATACATAAGCAGCAAAATCATCTTGCATGGGTTTTGGTGGAATAGGTACTCTGATTTTTTTCATTGGAGCATTCATTAATTTGTCATTTCCAACATGGTTAACGTGTTTATACGCAATTTCTCCAAGTATATGTGCAAGGTATTGCATGTTAACCACAGAAGAATCTTTTGCTTTTAATGTTCCACAGACGTTTGTACAGTTGAATTTTCCATTTCTATAAAATACAGTCCCAGCATTAGCACCATCAGTTGTCCATGTGACATATTCACCCTCAAAATCATAAGTGCTAATATATCCAAATATACCGTTATTGGTTGTTTGTGATGAATATACCGGATAAATCCCTTGGTTTGCCGTTATATATTCATTACTAATAACCCTACCGCGTCCGTCATCACATATTGATTCTATTGGCATAAGATTATATTGCGAAGTAGTTTCATCTTCAATAAATTGTTCTAAACCAAACATTTCGGCAAATTTGGATTTTATCTTAAATACTTGTCTATCAATGAATTCCTTTCAGCTATTAGAGTAGCATTTCGTTTCTTAGCATCAAATTTGGATTTGAATCAGCCTATATACTTATGATGTGAAGCTTTTACATTATTCTGATTAACCATAGCATATCTAAGCGTTGTATCAATTTGAGAATGTCCTAACAGTACTTGTACCTGCTCTATAGGCATTCCTTTATCAATAGCTTTCGTAGCTAATGTTCGTCTGAATTTGTGCGGATGCACTTTTGTGGATTTTAAATTAGAGCCAACCTTATGCAAAATAGTCTCTATACCACGTATTGATAGCCTATTATGTGGATTATTTAAAGATACGAACAGAGCTTTAGTTTCATCATGTCTACTGGCAATATACTCATACAAATGTATTTTAGTTCTTGCATCGAAGTAGACTTGTCTCTGTTTATTACCCTTACCCATAACTACGCATTCACGTTTTTCAAAATCAACATCTGCTATATTAAGATTAACCAATTCTCCTACACGAATCCCTGTGGAAGAAAGGACATCAATAATGGCAAGATCACGTAAATTAGTACATGTGTCCCTCATTTGTTCTAATTCCTCATCAGAATACACATCTTTAACGGTCTTACCAACTCTTATCTTATGGATTCTTCTTGCAGGACTTTTCACAATATAATTCTCATCCTCAAGCCATGCAAAAAAGCTTGAAATGATTCTTCTGATATTATCAAGTGTCACTTTTCCGACATTACTTTCATTTTCGTAACCCGAAATGTATGCTCTGATATCATTAGTTTCAACTTGTCTTACAGATTTATCTATTTTTACAATCATCTTAGACAGAGTAGTTCTGTAATATTTCAATGATCTTTCTGAGCAGCCTTCTACTTGCTTAGCCGATAAAAATAGCTTTAAAAGTTCGTCATTAGATTGTTGTGAATCGCCTCTGTTTTCAGCAAACATTGTAAAGCTTAATTCCAAAACTTCATGTAATCTTGCAAGTTGCTCATTATTTAAAATGCCTAACATTCCCTGTTCGATAGTATTTATCAATTCCTTTTTCATAATAAAATCTCCTTAAAGTATTTTTTTAAAAAGGAATACAGGTAATATTAGGCATTCTATTTTATCTGAAGTATTTGTCTATAATATCTTCACGTGCAGCATTTAGTTCCTTGAATCTTTCTTGTGCTTCAAATTTCAATTTGTCGCATTGGTTGATACTTGAAATATATAAATCTAATGTTGTGTCGTTAGGCATGTAAATCATGATACTGTTCAATTTTTCCTGCGTAAGCTTCGGGTTAGCATTTTTATTTATATATTCCGACAAATCTATGTTGTTTATATAGCTTTCAACATATTTCTGCAATTTATAATTCTTAAACCTAAGAATATGTACATGATTATTTACCCATGATTTGCCAGTAATACTAAAAGCTATTGGCATATTACGAGACACTAAATTTGCGCCATCCTCGGAGATCAATAGCAATGTTTCATCAAAAATATACTCAGCTACATAATCGACAATTCCGGATGCTCCATAATATGGAATATCTCCCTTGTTTCTCAGATGTTCCGCTATTGGTTTCCTTTCGTTGTCTAAATTTTCACATAGTGTACTTAATTTTACGCTGTTTTTCCCATGTGTTGTTGTCGGATTATCTCCAAACATTTCGACAAATTTGGATTTAACCTTCGCAGACTGCTCACTAATAATCGCTTGCTCATCAGCAATTCTCTTTTCAATAGTCTCAATTTCATCAACAATTTTCTGCTGTTCAGAAACAGAAGGCACTTGGATGATTAAATTAGCAATTCTCTGTGTAGATGCCCTGTTACTACGAGAAAACCTTTCAAATTCGCCTTCCACTTGAAGTGCTAACGCCATATATTTAGGCAATATATCATCTGTTTTTATACGCAAAACACCACAGTGGTCAGTCGGATAGAATGGTTTATCAGCAGGCATAATATTTACCATCCAATCACCATCAATCCCCCATAGAATAGAAGGTACAGAAAAATCAGTGATATTCTGCTTATCAATTCTTCCAAATTCCTCAAAAACATTTGCACTATATATAGGAATACTACCATTTTCAACCACCTCATCGGAAAGAACACGATTTCCAATGCTTAAATCAAAGAAGTTTTTATCAGATAATCTATAATTTGTAAGCCCTGGAATATCCTTGCGTACTCTTGTCGGAGTGGTCTTAATAGACTTGTTAAATGTTGTCCCAGAAAAATCAAGCATATCCTGTAATCTCAAACGATAGTAGTAGTCGCTAAGATCTTCGACATCAAACTCATCTTCGTCAGAGAATGCATTTCTAATAAGTCCTGCGATAGAATTATTGTCACTGCGGTCAAATGCATTATATAAGTATCCTCCAGCCTTTATTATCTGAATTCCTTCTTGTCCTTTTCTGTTACTCCATTTATATCCAAGAAACTTTTCTTGCTCTTTATTCTCATCTGGAGCAGAAATTACCAGTGTATCTTGGTTATAAACCAATGAGTAATAAAATAATTTTTCTTGTTCAATGGAAAATACATATTCATAAAACTTCTGATTAAACCATTTCTTCTGTTCTGCATCAGATAGCTTTAGGAAAGTTTTTTGCTTGCTTTTTTTAACGTATTCTGTTGAGGTTACAAACTCATCATAGTGTTGGACGAAATAATTATCATCTTTCCAATGAGTATAATCTTCGCTCTTGGCTAAAAGTTTATCGTAGGTATCCTTCTTTACACCTATTTTCTTAAGATATCCTCTTAAGATAGACTCATCTTCCCAACCATCTATATCCGCTTTAGAAAGTATAGCTTCAACACTATCTAAAACCATGTCTGTGCGTTTGGGCGGTTCATTAAATTTTTGCAAGAATAGAATAACTGTATTGGTTCCAGTAGCTCCAAAAGTTTTGCTTCCTAAGGTTGCAATGGCAATAATATTAAAATTCCTAAGAAGAGATTCACGTGCTGAGATGAAACTTTCATTCTCCTTATTTAAGATACTACTTGGTAGAACTACAGCAGCAACACCATTTGGTTTTAATAACTGTGATATTCGTTCTACAAATAATGTTTCTATCTCTGAACCATCATTTGAAATTTTTTCTAAAATATCCAGCTGATTATTTGATAACTTCAAGTGAGGCTTGAAGGTCTTTACTGAATACGGAGGATTAGCCACGAGAATATCAAATGATTTCGGAGTTATCTCCTTGTCCGGATAATTCTCAAGACCATCACCGAAAATTATATTTCCATTACCTGCGCCATGCATGAACAAAGAAATTTTAGAGACTCTAGCCAATCTATAGTCTTTTTCAATACCGAATATTTTTTTCTCTACCCATTGATTAGATGTGTGTTCACTATTATTTATGGCATTAGCACAGACCTCTACCGCTTCAAATCCCTCCGTCAAGAAATGACCTGCTCCACATGCATAATCGATAACTTTAGGATATTCAATGCCATCAGCTTTTGTCATTATTTTTTCTAAAGGAAGACTATCCCAAATAAAGCGTGTAATAGGAGTAGGTGTGAAAAATTGACCTTCATTCTGCTTAAAGCCTTTATTAAGCAATTGTTCAAACAAATCACCAAGCATCTGCACATCTGCAGAGCCAATTATTCTATAATCTTGAAAGAGCTGTACCATCTCTACTAAAATTTTCCCATTTTGATAGAAAAGTTCTTCGTTATGAACATCTTTAAAAGCAAAGTCATTATTTGTGTAAAATTTGAGAATACGAAGTGTGTTCCGGAGTTCTTCAATCATTTTTACCCGCTTCTGCTTCGTATATTGTTTCACAAGATTTTCTGCATAGTCATCAGACACATAGAAAATCTCTTCACGCATAAATTTCTCCATACCTTCCTTATGAAGTCTTTGGAGTCTATCCTGTAGTGATTCATATGTATCCGTACCAACTTTATATTGAAATTCAACTATATCATTATCAGTTTTTTGTATTTCATCTACTAATTTGCAAATGAATAAAGCTATAAGACGGTTGAATGCATTTTCTTTATCTGAAACATTATTATGACGTAGAATCTCTTCAAAGCGATTTACTATCTTGTCATTTTCAGAGAAATCTTTTAAATTCTTTTTCCTTATAGGTTTTACACCAATATTATAAGCAACCGAATCATCTCTAAAAATGATATCTCCACTAAATCTCTGTTCATATGTTTCTTTCCATGCATCATAAAGTTCTGAGGCTGTGTGTGCATCCTTGTACAGAAGAATGGTAGCATCTTTCCTCGCCAGGTTTAAAATATTCTCATCATCTGAACAATCGATGCTATCTGTTGTATATTCAATGTCATTGCTACTATTAATATTTGATGCATATAATACTAACCATCGACAACCTCGCTCCTGCTGCCAATAAGAAATCAACTGTCCACCATCCGAAAGAATGTTTTTCATTTCTTTGTTATATTCGACACCAAATGTTTTACATTCAACAATGAACAGTATTTTTCCATTTTGATTAGATACACAAATATCTGCTCGTCCACCTTTTTGTTCATGCCCCAGTGTCCAAGTACGCTCAAGTTCAATATTTTCAGGTCTGTACCCCTTATCAAGAAGCCGGTTAACGCATTCTAACACAACAAAGTTTTCTGGCTCAGAGAAATTTGTTGTAGTTGCTACATTAACCTTAAATCCTTTATCTTCGGGATAAACTATTTTTTCATTTCTAAAATCCACTATGATAGAGCAATCAGAAAGTGGATAGTTTTTTTCGTATTTATCTTCAGAAGTATCACTAAAACCTGCTGACTTTAGCATATCCTTCAAATTAGACTTTGTTATCATTATAGAGTTCCTCCAACTTTATAATTCAGCCAGGCTTCTTCCACATCTACGTAAGGTAAGTTGTTCTTTTCGCAGTAGGCTTTAATATTTTTCATAGCTTTAATATTAGGTCTGGTTTTTCCTGCTTCCCATCGGTTAATAGTTGAAAATGCTACATCCACAATCTCAGCGAACTCTGCTTGTGTTAACAGTGCACGTTCCCTGAGTTTTTTATTTCTTCCGGAAAATTCATGTCTATTTTCTCCTTGATTTTGTGTGCATCAATATAGCGTTATTATAACAAACAAATATAAATTTTTCTACCCTCCGGTCATAGGCTCGGAGAATTTTTTATTTTCTACCGGAATTACCATCACTAAATCCCCTTAGGAAGTTAGAAAGGATAAATCAAAAAGTTTCGTCAAAATCTCCCTTATATCTCCAATGGTAAGTGTAAGGAAAATAAATTTGAAATTCTTTCGGTCAAACGGCACTCTCACCTCCATTGAGTAGTAAGAAATGAAATTTTGAAAATCGGTACTTAAGCGGGAGCTTATGTCCTTTCACTAATGAAGCCAAAACAGAAGGAGGAATTAAAAACTATGAATGTAGAAAATGTACCAACGTACCTGAAGAAGCATGCATCATGGTGCAATTTCAGATACGAGGAACGTAAAGGGAATATGACAAAGGTTATCTTCAACTTCATCGGTGAAGTACATATCCCAAGCAATGTAAAAAAGGCATAGCCGATTATTACGACTATGCCGATATTTTACTGGATTACAAATCCCTTATTGAGTTGCCCTTTCAGAATACCGCTTCCTGTGTTCTTTCATTATATGTTCCCTATAAACTTTCTCTTACAGGATTCTCTTAATCCATCCTTCCGGAGCTTCAATACGTCCCATCTGGATTCCGGTCAGAGTATCATAAAGTTTCTTTGTTACAGGTCCCATTTCTTCCATTCCACTTGGAATTAAGATTTCTTTGCCGTGGTCAACAATCTTTCCGATTGGAGAAATAACTGCTGCTGTTCCGCAAAGTCCTGCCTCTGCGAAGTCTTTTACTTCATCGAAATATACTTCTCTGTGTTCTACTTTCATTCCAAGATAATGTTCTGCAACATATACCAGTGAACGACGTGTAATGGATGGCAGTATAGAATCTGACTTCGGTGTAACCAGTTTATTATCCTTGGTAACAAAGATGAAGTTTGCTCCACCTGTCTCTTCTACCTTAGTTCTTGTCTTAGGGTCTAAGTACATATTCTCATCAAATCCGTCTGCATGTGCAGTTACGATTGCATGAAGACTCATTGCGTAATTCAGACCAGCTTTGATATTACCGGTTCCGCAAGGTGCTGCACGGTCATAGTCACTGACACGGATGGTAATTGGCTTTGCGCCACCCTTGAAATATGGTCCTACCGGTGTACAGAACATACGGAACTGATATTCATCCGCTGGTTTTACACCGATTACAGGATTTGTTCCCATCATGTATGGTCTGATGTAAAGTGTTGCACCGGAACCATATGGTGGAACATATGCTGCATTTGCTTCTACTACCTTCTGTACTGCATCTACAAAACGCTCTTCCGGGAATACCGGCATTTCCAGTCTGCGTGCTGAATCTGCAAGACGGCTTGCATTTAAGTCAGGTCGGAAAGTAACGATATGTCCATCCTCTGTTGTATATGCTTTCAATCCTTCAAATACGGTCTGTGCATACTGGAATACACCAGCGCATTCATTCAATACAATATCTGCATCATCGGTTAAAGTTCCCTCATCCCATGCTCCGTTTTTGAAATTTGATACATATCTCTTATCGGTCTTTACATAACCGAATCCAAGATTAGACCAGTCTAAGTCCTTCTTTTCCATAATAACATCCTCCATTCATTTGTCGCAAATAGATGTTATAACCTGGTGTTATAGCTTTCTATTGTTCTATGTTTTTTCATTATTTTAGTCCTATAAAAGCTATTTGTCTAGTATTTTTTTCTAGGAATACATAATTTTCTCACTGCCAAACATTTTCGCCAGTACCATTGATAAAATACCGGTATAAATAAGGTTGCTGACAAGACATGCCACAATATTGATTCCGCTGTAGGAGAAATCAAAAATTCCGGTCATGCCCTGCACACTGTTATAGAAAGGAATCAGATACCAGTAAAATTCCTTCGGTGCTCCGCTTCCAAGCATAGATGTAACGGAAATTACCATTACCACAACCATCAGCGGCATAATCATAGAACCGGCTTCCTTTACCGTCTTTGCAAATGCTGAAATTACAGCTAATGCTCCAACCAGTACCAATACTGTGGTAAGAATCACCAGCAATAAAAGGATATAATCGGTGACGCTGTATACGCTGGCATCCATTGCATTGGATTCTGTTCCCATTAATTTTGGAAGGGATAACATGGTACCCACAAAACTGGAAATTCCACTTAAAAGTCCGATAATACCAAGGCTGATGATTTTTCCCATGGCAAGCTGTCCACGTTTCATCGGTGTTACCAATAAGGTAGCAATAGTTCCTCTCTCCTTTTCCCCTGCTATGGATTCCGGTGCAATTGCCATACATCCTGAGAAAAGGAATATCATAAGCAGCATTGGAAGCATCATGGAGAAAATCTGTCCGGTGCTGTCTTCCTTGCTGGCAAGGTCATATTCTTCGTCACCGCTGTTGACATCGAACTTATTTGCCATAGAAGCTTCATATCCATCTAATACAGAAGCCATAATCTGATAACATGCCGTGGATTCGGTATCTGCGGAATTATAATATAAGGCTACCTGCGGAGCCGGTGTGGTAGCAGTCATGCTGTCATATGCCAGTACATCTGCTTCAAAATTTTCCGGAAATACCATCAGCATTTCCGCATCTTTATCGGTTACCGCCTGCTTCATATCCTCTTCGCTGACACCATCCCGGTCTAAATATTCCACATTGATGTCACTGCCTTTTATCATGGCTGAAACCGTGGATGGCATATTTTCTGCATAAATACGATAGGTATAATCCTCATCTGCTTCAAATCTGGAGGTCAGTCCGCTGCCCATGAAGCTGTACATGATATAAATCATTAAGCCCGGCATCAAAATCGTAGTAAATACCATTCTTTTATCCCCGAAGAAACGGGCAAGTTCTTTCTTTATAATTGTTATAAGATTGTTTCTCATTCTGCTTCACCTACCGTTTCTTCATAGATTTCAAAGAATCTGTCTTCTAATGATTTGCCATTTTTCACTGCCTCTAATGTATCGCAGATAATCATTTCTCCCTTAATGATAATTCCGACTCTGTCACAGATTTTCTCAATCAGGCTGAAAATGTGGGTAGAAACGATGATGCTCTTTCCTTCTTTCTTAAGCTCTAACAGGAAATCCGTTACTACTTTGGCTGTCAGAACATCAAGTCCGTTGGTCGGTTCATCAAAGATAATGATTTCCGGGTCATGGACTAAGGAAATAACCAAAGAAACCTTCTGTTTCATACCGGTAGACATATCCTTTACTTTCACTTCTGCAAACTGTGTGATGCCGAAGCGGTCAAAAAGTCTCTTCTTTCTTTCATCCCGGACAGCCGGCTCTACTCCGTATAAATCCGAAAAGAAATTATATAAGTAATTTGGTGTAAAAAAGCCCTCTAATTTCAGTTCACTGGTCAGAAAGCCGATCTTACTGCGGACTTCTTCCGGTGCATTAACAATACTGCTGCCATCTAAAATAGCATCTCCGGAATCCGGTTTAATCAGTGTTGCCAGCATACGGAGTGTGGTTGTCTTTCCGGCTCCGTTTGGTCCAAGCAGTCCAAACACCTCTCCCCGATAAGAAGTAAATGATAAATCATGCACTGCAATTCGCTTCTTCTCATTGGTTTTCTCAATCTTTTGTTGTTTCTGGGATAATGTAAAGGTCTTATTGAGACCCTTTACCTTCATAATCTCCTCCATAACTTCTCCTTTCAGTTATCGTCTTGATTGTACTATTGTATTATTACATTTGTGTATCTGTGCGTCAAGCACTATTTTTTTCAACGGTTAGTGCTTTCCTTTTACTTTCCGGTATTTACAGGTAAATGCTGCAAACAACACAAGATACATCACTATAACAATCCCCATTAATGCTGCGTCAAAATACTCTCTGCAATACAAAGTCCTTATAAAGCCCGGCAGCAGCAGACATAAAAACAGAATTATCAGTAAAATAATCCTTCTGCGAAAGACCCTTTTTAACATTTCAAGCCTGGAATCATCATCGCAGAAAATCTCGTCTGCGCCCTCCGCCTCTGCCGCTGGTTTTCTGAAATAACTATAGCCCACATAATCCTGTAGATATTCCCAGCCGCAGTCTTCAAACATCTTCGTATATTCCGACTTATGCAGAATGCCTTCCCGGTTATAATCCAGCCGGTAAATCACATCCTCCGGCTCACATTTTTCAAAATGATACATGCAAAATCCGGATACCTTTACAAGCTTCCAGCCATCCTTATGCATGCTGCGAAGATAGGCTTCCTCTTTCTCATGGTTTACTATGGTAAAATACTTAAATACCGTCTTTTTCTCCATTATATTTCCTCCTGTGCAATCCGATACAGCCGCTCTATCCGCTTTAATTCCAGTTGCAATACCTCTAAGCCAAGTTCGGTAATCTGGTAGATTTTCCGTTTATCTTCTTCCCGGATAAACTGGATCAGACCATCCTTTTCCATCTTGGATAAGCTGCCGTACATGGTTCCCGGTGCCAGCCGAATGGCTCCATCTGTAAGTTTTTCCACCGTCTGGACAATGCCATAACCGTGATTCGGTTTCTTCAAACACAGCAGAATATAAAATGCCGTTTCCGTCATCGGAACATAAACCTTTTTAATATGCTGGTTCATGCTTTTCCTCCCTGTACTCTTCACTGCGATATATCGCACTGCTATATACTATATCGTACTTCGATATATTTGTCAACTCTCCGACTTTTTCCCGCGCCTGCGGTGGTCGCTTGCGACATCTACCTTATACGCCGTAGTGCGCATCCTCGCGGAGCGTTTTTTACTTTGCATGAAAACAATTTCCTGTAAAGTAAAAAGCACTGAACAGATTTCTCCATTCAATGCTTCTTATGTTCTTCTTAAAAATTCTCAAAATTATGCTGCAGATAATCCTCTAAATCCTGATAGTCATCCGGTGCTTTCATTTCACCATCAAACTGATATTCATAACGTCTTAGGAATTCATCCGGCCCACTGGTTCTGCCTGCTGCATGAATAATCAAAAGCCAGTACGTTACAAATGCAAGTATACCAACTACAGCTGTTACAATACCTGCAACTGCCATTCCATGGTTCTGTTTTTGTTTCACCAGATGTATAATTCCAAAAACAATTGCCAGAATTGCAGTTATAATATTGATTCCGGTGCAAAATAATACCAGTGAAATCAGCCCCAACACCATGGATGCAACTGCGAAACCTTTTCCCGGCTCCTCTTTCCGGTTATCTGCCGGACGCTGATTGTAATTCGGCGGGTACGGATTCCCATACTGCGGATTCTGGTTCTGATTCGGCGGGTACGGATTCCCATACTGCGGATTCTGGTTCTGATTCGGCGGGTATGGATTCCCATACTGCGGATTCTGATTTTGATTCAACGGATATGGATTCCTGTTATCTGGATACATTCTGCTTCACCAATTCCTTTTTAATAATAGTAGCTATATTCCAAAGAACTTAATGATACTGCACCAACGATGCACAGGATAAGTACCAGCACCAGAAGTGCAATGGTAATAATACTGCAGACAATACCTGCTGTTGCCATTGGTGAATGCTCGTTTTTCTTATTATAAAGAATACCAAGGATTAATCCTACAATTGCACAAGGAAGTCCTACAATCCAGAAACAGATTGCCGGGATGGATATAATTCCCAGTACCATGGATGCAATTGCCATTCCTTTTCCGGATGAAGCCGGCTGGTTGTAACCATACTGTGTCTGGTCGAAGCTTCCATATGCCTGCTGCTGTGGCTGCTGATAAGTTCCATATCCCTGCTGGGACTGGTCATAACCATAGTTCTGCTGTGCATACTGCTGATTCTGGTTATAAGCCTGCTGGTCATAATTCTGCTGTGGCTGTTCATATGCCTGCTGTGGCTGTTCATATGCCTGCTGTGGCTGTTCATATGCCTGCTGTGGCTGGCTATATGTCTGCTGTGGCTGGCTATATGTCTGCTGCGGCTGGCTATACGCCTGCTGTGGCTGGCTATATGTCTGCTCATTCGTTCCATTTTCAGTGTTGAAATTTTCTTCACTCATTATAATACATCCTCCATTAGTATAAAATATTTTCTCCCATTTATTGTAGCAAATGCCTACCTCCATTACAAGAAAAATAAGTGAAATCATAAAATTTTTATAAACTTTTTCTCATATATTTTATCATAAACTTTGCAAATCCGGAAAAAATGGTTATAATGAAGCATATTTATACTCATTACTTGCTTTTTTGTAAGTAAAAGTCTATAATTCATCTGACAAGACACCTGTATTTACAGATGTAAAAGAAAGGAATATCACATATGAGTACATTAAATTTGACATTGTTGACTGATCTTTATGAGATGACAATGATGCAGGGATACTTTAAAACCGGCAACCGTGATGTGGCTGTTTTTGACGCTTTTTACCGCACCAATCCATGTGATGGCGGTTATGCAGTCTGCGCGGGATTAGACCAGATGATTGACTATATCAAGAATCTTCATTTTGACGAAGAGGATATTTCCTATTTAAGAAGTTTATCCATCTTTGATGAAGACTTTTTAACTTATTTAAGTAACTTTAAATTCTCCGGTGATATCTATGCAATTCCGGAAGGAACTCTGATTTTTCCAAGAGAGCCTCTTGTAAAAGTGGTTGCTCCGATTATGGAAGCCCAGTTAATCGAAACTGCAGTCTTAAATATCATCAACCACCAGAGCCTGATTGCCACCAAGGCTGCCCGCGTATGCTACGCTGCCCAGGGTGATGGCGTCATGGAATTTGGTTTAAGACGCGCCCAGGGTCCTGATTCCGGAACCTACGGCGCCAGAGCTGCTGTTATCGGCGGCTGTAAAGGTACTTCCAACGTCCTTGCCGGTCAGATGTTTGACGTCCCGGTACTTGGGACCCACGCCCATAGCTGGATTATGAGTTTTCCGGATGAATATACCGCCTTTAAGAAATATGCAAAGCTTTATCCATCTGCCTGCATCCTTCTTGTCGATACCTATGATACTTTAAAATCCGGTATGCCAAATGCCATCAAGGTATTTAAAGAAATGAGAGATGCCGGCATTCCGCTTACCTACTACGGAATCCGTATGGACAGTGGCGACCTTGCTTATCTTTCCAAGAAAGTCCGCAAAATGTTAGATGATGCCGGATTCCCGGACGCAGTTATCTCCGCTTCCAATGATTTGGATGAGTATCTGATTGAAAGCTTAAAGATTCAGGGGGCTACCATTACTTCCTGGGGTGTTGGAACCAACTTAATTACTTCCAAAGACAATCCTGCTTTCGGTGGTGTATACAAGCTGGCTGCTATCCAGAATGAAGCTGGTGAATTCATTCCAAAGATTAAGCTTTCCGAAAATGTGGAAAAAGTTACAAATCCTGGCAATAAAAATGTTTATCGTATTTATGATAAAGAAACCGGTAAGATTAAGGCTGACCTTATCTGTCTGGTGGGCGAAGTCTTTGATGAATCCAAGGACATGAAGCTCTTTGACCCGAACGCCCCATGGAAGAAAACAACTCTTCCTGGTGGAAGCTATACACTGCGTGAACTTCTTGTTCCGGTTTTCCAGAAGGGCGAATGTGTTTACGAATCTCCAAGTGTTATGGATATTCAGCGTTACTGCACCAGAGAAAAAGATACCATCTGGGATGAGACAAAACGTTTCGTAAATCCACAGGAAATCTACGTTGATTTATCCGACAAATTATATGAAATGAAAACTGCTCTCTTAAATAAAGAACATATGTAACTCGCAACTACGAGAAACACGCTTTGCGAGTTTCTCGAGTTATCGCGGTGCTCGTCAAATCTGCATGCAAGCATGCGATTTTTCTCGCTACTCGCGTAAAAAAAGAAACCTCCTTTACCGTTTTCCCGGCATAAGGTGGTTTCTTTATATAAGTAATAACGCCCTCTGTTGTTTTTCTTTTCTACAGCATACACTCGTTTATTCACATTTTTTTCAGCTTAGTTGAATCCCACAATCTTCTGGGTCAGCTTATAAGCTGCAACAGAAATCTTTCTTCCACTCTTACCCGGGAGATTCATGGACTGTCCTAAAATTCCCCTTCTTAAATGATGGAAAAGACGAAGGTCATAACCTTTGATATAAGACCAAAGTTCCCGTTTCTTCATGAGATTTTCTTCTGTCTCGGAACGCAGGCAAAGTACTGTCGATACTACAGTAATAATTTCAAGGTAATTAAACATATATTTTCTTAATTTAGGGTTTGCAATTTTCCACAAATTCACTTCTTCTATCATCAGTTTATTTACCTTAATCTGCTGATCAATTCTTCCAATCATAACCTTTTCATTAACAGACTGGTCTTCCCTTCCGATAAAATAACGATAGAAATCCACATTCATATAATACATGGTCTTTACATATGGCAACGGATTGTATACAAAAAGATTATCCACATAGAAGGTGTGTCTTGGCAGCTCAAGTCCGCAATCCTTTAATAACTGGGTACGGTAAATAACAGAATGCATCAGAATATAATGCCCCTTGCTGATATGCCTTACATCAGACCATGTAAAGACTTCATTTTCCGGGAACATTCTGGTATATTTCATTACTTTTTTATGGTCTGCGCCCTGCTTCTCATATACGAAATTGCTGATAAACATATCAAGAGTAGTACTTCCGCCCACAAGTTCCCGTAATTTAGCAAGAATCTTGTGATAGCTCTCTTCATCTACCCAGTCATCACTGTCTACTACTTTAAAATACAGTCCGGTTGCATTGGCAATACCGGTATTTACAGCTGCACCGTGTCCACCATTTTCCTGATGGATTGCCTTAATAATAGTAGGATATTTCTTCTGATAACGGTCAGCAATCTCTGCTGTTGCATCCTTTGAGCCGTCATCTACGATTAAAATCTCCACATCATCTCCACCTGTTAGCAGTGTTTCAATACAATGTTCCATATAATCCTGTGAATTGTAACATGGAATGGTTACTGATAATAATTTCATTCTTTTTCTCCAATCGTTTTTCGAAACATTTTATTTTAAAAGTTCTTTGGTAAGTTCTAATGCTTTCTCTGTCATGGCATCAATATTATAATATTTGTATTCTGCCAGTCTTCCCAAAAGATGCATGTTCGGATATTTTCCGGTCAGTGCTTTATATTTTTCATATAATGACTGATTTTCTTCATTTAAAATGGCATAATAAGGAATCTCTCCTTCTGCTCCACTGTATGCAAATGGATATTCCTTTACAATCGTGGTTCCATCTGCCTGCTGCCCAGTCAGATACTTAAACTCCGTAATTCTGGTATAATCCTCGCTTACCGTATAATTTACAACACTGTGTCCCTGATAATCCGGTTTGTCATAATATTCAAAATCAAAGCGGAGTGAACGATATGGCAGTCTTCCATAACAGCATGCAAACAACTCATCCAGTGCTCCGGTATAAATGACATTTCCTTCGAATTTCTTTCCATCAAAATAAATGCCGTCCTCTGTAAATTTCAGTACCTCTCCGGCATCTACACCAGTTCTCACCTCAATGCCCGGATGGTCTAACATCTTTTCGAACATTGCAGTATAACCGTCCTTTGGCATACCCTGATATTTATCCTGGAAATATCTGTTATCATAAGAAATCAGCACCGGCACACGTCCTGTTACCTCCGGGCTTATCTCCTCTGGTTTCTGTCCCCACTGCTTCATCGTATAATAAAGGAAAACATTTTCGTATACATAATCCGCAATCTTCCGGATATCTGCATCTTCATTTTCCCGTAATTTCATAATTGGGACCCGGCTTCCCTCTCCGTATGCGGCAATCAGCTTCTGCTCTAACCGGTCTGCCTGCTCTTTCCCATAAACCATATGTAAAGTATTCAGGTTAAATGGTACCGGAATCAGTGTCCCATGCACATTTGCTACTACCTCATGACCAAAGAAATACCAGTCTGTAAATCTTGACAGATACTGATATACTTCTTCCTTATTTGTATGAAAAATATGTGGACCATATTCATGTATTACAATTCCATGGTCATCCGGTCTGTCATAACAGTTTCCTGCAATATGATTTCTCCGTTCCAATAAAAGAACCTTCTGCTTTCCTTCTTCTGCCAGCTTTCTTGCTGCCACACTGCCGGCGATTCCGGCTCCGATTACAATGCTGTCGTACATTTCTGTTCTCCTTCCCCCTTGGTAATCCTCATTCAATTATACACATTTGTCATTTGTTTTCCAATTCATTTTTTCTTAGGATTTCTTTAAGGCACTTCGTTTACAATTTATTCATATTTTATTTACAGCCTTCTAACAATCCGGGCACATTGTTTTCACATTCTGCTTTTATACTATAACTAAGCTGAGAAAGAAAAAAGCGATAATTTTATTTTTTCATAGACCTTGCATCTGATGCAAGGTTCCTCCCAAAAAATAGTGTTTTTAACACTTACCATAAAAAATCTTTTTCATATGAAAGGCCGGTGATAATCACCGGCTCCCTCTTTTTTCTATGGCTTTTCTGCTATTCTTCCTTATATCTGTCATTTCCAAGACGAATGTTCATATATCCTGTGTATCTGGAAAATGCTGCCGGAATCGGATACTGTTCTTCCGTTTCTTTCACATCCACAAAGAGCATATTCTGATACTCCTGCTCTGTCTCATCAATCTGCACTGCATATCCTGTCATATGCCATTCAATATGGGAAAAAATATGCCTGCTGTCTTCTAATTTTTTCAAACGAATCGGTGACAACCCCATTTTCTTAAGATAGGTAATAACTTCCTCTTCCTTAAGATGCCCTTCCACATTTGGAAATTCATAGAGTCCAGCTAAAAGTCCCTTGTTGGCCCGTTTATGCAAAAGAACCTTATCCTCTGCCTTTATAACAAGAACTGTTCTGTCCTCTATCCTTCTTGCCTTCGCCTTGCTCTTTACCGGAAGTTCTCTCCAGCGTCCGCTCTTTTGTGCCCGGCAGACTTCTTTCCAAGGACATGCTTCACATAAAGGTGCCCCATTCGGCAGACATACCGTTGCACCAAGCTCCATCAGTGCCTGGTTAAAAGCTCCCGCCCTGTTTTCCGGCATAATTTCCAATAAGTCCTTCTCCATTGCCGTCCGCACAGATGCTTTCATGATATCCGCATCATCCTCTGTTACCCGGGATATGACACGGAGCACATTTCCATCCACCGCCGGTACCGGAATGCCAAATGCGATAGATGCGATGGCTCCTGCCGTATAATGACCAATTCCTTTCAACTTTGTCAGTGCCTCATAATCTGCCGGAAGCTCTCCATGATAATTCTCCATGACCGTCTGTGCTGCAATCTGCATGTTTCTCACCCGGTTGTAGTATCCAAGTCCTTCCCAGAGTTTCAAAAGCTTCTCCTCCGGGCAGTCTGAAAGCGCTGCCACATCCGGCAGCTCCTTTAAAAACCGGTCAAAATATGGTTTTACCGCTTCCACTCTGGTCTGCTGCAGCATAATTTCAGACACCCACACCCGGTATGGGGTCGGCTCATTGCGCCAGGGCAACACTCTGGCATGGTCTTTAAACCAATTTAATAATGGTTCTATCAGGGTTGTCAGGTCAAATGGTTCTCTCATGGTTCCTCTTTCTAATTCTATTTCGTGGTTATTGCTAATATTCCGGCAGTCCGGGTATCTTATCAACAATACCATCTACTCACGTAAATCAAATGCATCACATAATAATTTTCCAATTATTAGAACTGTGCTACGAATTCAGCAATTTTCTCCAGACAGGCACGAATGACATCCTGCGAATATGCATAGGAGCATCGTACAAAGCCTTCTCCGCATGTACCGAAGGCATTTCCCGGGATAACGGCTACCTTCTGTTCCTGCAACAGGCGGTTACAGAATTCTTCACTGGTAAGTCCTGTTTTTCGAATGTCCGGAAATACATAGAATGCGCCTTCCGGTTCTGCTACGGATAATCCCATCTTACGGAATCCCTCTACCATCAGTGTTCTTCTGGCATCATACTCTTCCCGCATGACTGCAATCTCTTCATCTCTCACCGGACTGGTCAATGCTTCCAATGCCGCATACTGGCTGGTGGTTCCTGCTGACATAGTTGTAAACTGATGTATTTTATTCATATGAAAAATAACATCCTTTGGTCCTGCTGCAATTCCCATACGCCATCCGGTCATGGCAAATGCTTTGGAAAATCCCGTTTAATACAACGCAGCGCTCATACATGCCCGGAAGGGATGCGATGGAAACATGTTTCTTTCCATAGGTTAATTCTGCATAGATTTCATCGGTAATCACGAACAAATCATGTTCCTTTACCACTTCTGCAATTGCCTCTAAATCTTCCTTTTCCATAATTGCTCCGGTCGGGTTGTTCGGATAGGAAATCAGTAAGACTTTGGATTTCTCCGTTATCTTTTCCTCTAACTGTTCTCTGGTCAGACGGAATTTATTCTCCGCTCTTAATTTTAATGATACCGGAACACCGCCACATAATTCAATACATGGAATATAGGAAACGTAGGAAGGTTCTGCCACTAAGACTTCCTCTCCCGGATTCACCAGTGTCCGAAGAGCTAAATCAATTCCTTCGCTGGCTCCCATAGTAATCAGTATTTCGTCCTGTTTATCATAATGCAAATCAAATTTTGTCAGATAATCCGCTGCTGCTGCACGCAGCTCTACCGTTCCGCGATTATCGGTGTATTTGGTATCCCCCTTTTTTATAGAAGCAATCGCTGCCTCTCTTACATGCTCCGGTGTCGGGAAATCCGGTTCGCCTACACCCAGTGAAAGTGCGCCTTCCATGGTATTTGCCACATCAAAGAAATCCTTGATTCCGGAATCCGGCATATCCTGTACGATTTTTGATAAGTATGATTTTGTATCTTTCATTTTCATTGACCTCTCTTTGTACAAGTCCTGTCATGTAATTACGCAATTATTTTTTAGAAACAGTGGTTTTCGAATTTTAAGCAGCTTTTCTATAAGATTTTTTGTTGAAAGCAGAATGTATACAATTCTTAAAAGTGCTTTTTTCTTATTGTTGTCTGTTTTGCCGCCTGCTTTGACCGGATGCCTTCTAGGGTCCGTCTGTTACGGATATCTAAGGCACCTTTAAGCAACTCTAGGCATTTCTGCTTATAAAGCTGTTTTTCCGGCAACCGGCGCATAGTCACATCCGTGCTCCAATGCGCCTTCCTGGCACATCCATGTGCCAGGATTGCCAGTTGACAAAAGAAATGCCAAGAGCTGCTAGCAAGGCACCTAAATGATATCCGTATTCAGGTGAACCCTAGAAGGCATACAGTCAAACATTGGAAAAACAGGCATTATCCCAAGAGAAAAAAGCACTTTTGTAGAATTGTGGCATTCTGGTTTCTAAAAAGGCTATAGAAAAGCTGCTTAAAATTCCCAAAATCCGCTTTCTCACAAAAACCATTGCGTAATCACATGACAAGTCTTTTCCTATTGTAGCACAATCCCTGTAAAATACCAGTTTTTATTGACAAATCCTCCCAAAAGTTATACCATTATAAGTATTGAAACATTGTTAATAATTTATCAATCAGGAGGGTCCTATTTCATGAACAACTTAACTTTAACAGTTGAAAACGAAATTGCAGTTCTTACTATTACTAGACCTGCAGCATTAAACGCATTGAATTCCGAAACATTGGATGAACTGAACACTGTTCTTACCGAAATCGAAGGAAGAGACGATATCAAAGTCGTTATCTTAACCGGTGGTGCTGATAAGAAAGGTAACGAATTCAAATCTTTCGTTGCTGGTGCTGACATCGCTGAGATGGTTAACTTCTCTGCTGCTGAAGCAAGAGCATTCGGTATGAAAGCTTCTGTTCCATTCTTTAAATTAATGAATATGAGACAGGTAACTATTGCTGCTGTTAATGGATTCGCTTTAGGTGGCGGATGCGAAATTTCTATGGCATGTGATATCCGTATTGCTTCTGACAACGCAGTATTCGGACAGCCTGAGTGTGGTCTTGGAATCATCCCAGGATTCGGTGGTACACAGAGACTTGCCCGTCTTGTTGGCATGGGACGTGCAAAAGAAATGATCTTCACCTGCGATAACATCGATGCAAACGAAGCATACCGCATTGGACTTGTAAACAAAGTTGTTGCAAAAGAAGAATTAATGCCAACCGCAAAAGCTATGGCAGAGAAAATTATCTCTAAAGGAAGCTATGCAGTATCTATCGCAAAAGCTGCTATCAACAACGGATATGATATGGATATCAAGAATGCTGTTGAAATGGAAGCTAACCTGTTTGGCGTAACCTGCTCTACCCATGATAAAAAAGAAGGCATGAGTGCTTTCTTAGAGAGAAGAGCTGCTGACTTAACAGATTTCTAATTAAACTTATACTTAAACAATATCAAAGGGGATATTCCAGTAGCATCTGGGATATCCCCTTTCATAAAAGGAGAATACATCATGTTAGATAAAAAAATTGGTTTTATCGGAAGCGGTAATATGGGTCGTGCCATGATTGGCGGAATTATCTCTTCCGGTCTGGTTCCTGCCAGCCACCTGATTGCCAGTGCGAAAACCCAGGTCACACTGGATACACTTTCTGAGCAGTATGGTATCCGCACCACCTTAGACAATGAGACTGTTGCTGTAGAATCCGATATCATTTTTCTTGCTGTAAAACCATATCTTTATGAAACAGTCATCAAAGAAATCAAAGACTGTGTTACCGATGACAAAATCATAGTTGCCATTGCTGCCGGACAGACCATTTCACGGATTGAATCTTTATTCAGCAAAGATATTAAACTGGTTCGTACCATGCCAAATACACCGGCTATGGTTCAGGAAGCCATGTCTGCCATTACCCCAAATGAGCATATCACAGAAGAAGAAACCAAAATGGTTGTCTCTCTCTTTGAAAGCTTTGGTAAAGCAGAAATTGTACCGGAAAGTCTTATGGATGCCGTAGTCGGAGTCAGTGGTTCCTCACCGGCTTATGTCTATATGTTTATTGAAGCAATGGCTGACGCAGCTGTTAATGACGGTATGCCGCGTGCCCAGGCTTATAAATTTGCTGCCCAGTCCGTTCTTGGTGCAGCTAAAATGGTATTAGAGACCGGTAAACATCCGGGCGAATTAAAGGATGCAGTCTGCTCCCCGGCCGGAACTACCATTGCTGCTGTGGCTAAATTAGAGGAAGGCTCCTTCCGCAGCACCGTAATTACTGCCCAGAATGCCTGCTCTGAAAAATCCCGTGCCATGAGCAAACTCTCCGATTGATATTAAAGATATATAAGAAACCCCGGAAGAACTAATTTACATACTGATATGTACCCAGAATCCTGGACACATATTTATGAACTAGGCTGAACACATGGATGCTATCCTGTATTGTACAGGC
>NZ_JAJEQU010000021.1:0-36637 GCF_020687575.1 Roseburia sp. CLA-AA-H209 | reverse complement strand
CTCTGCCCCGCGCCCCGAAGCTCTGGAGATATAAATTATTCCCCGTCGCCAGTTATTCCGTAGCATAGCCGGGAAAATCAGTCAAGGGCAGCGCCGCCGCAGGCGGTGCCAGAGGCACCCTTGACGGATTTCTCCCGGTTATGCTTTTTCCCGGTCAAGCGACGGGGATATAAATTCTCCAGAGCCGTTCCCCTTCCCGGGGGAAGGGGCGGAGGGGTTGGGCGAACTCTTGCTTTTCCCTAAACCAAAACAGAAATGGAGGCTCAACCAATGAAACGACCTTTAGCATACCTGACTGCCGCATGGAGCGGCGAGCCGGATGTTGATATGGAGCTGGCGGCCCACTACTGCCGTCTTACTTATGAGGCGGGCTTTTCCCCGATCTGCCCGCTCTTGTACCTGCCGCTGTTTTTGAATGACAGCGTTCCCGAGGAACATAAGGCCGGGATTGATATGCGCCGGGATATGCTGCGGCGCTCCCATACCCTGATCGTCTGCGGCAGCGCTGTGGACGAGGATGTAAAAAATGATATTGCGGTTGCCGGGCGGCTGGGCATTGCGGCGACCACACTGGAAGGGGTGCTTGCCGTGAAGGGACACGGCACCCCGGGCCATGCCGGACATTAAGCTGGGGAGCCTTTTCGACGGGATCGGCGTGTTCCCTCTGGCTGCTTCCCGGTGCGGTATCCGTCCGGTATGGGCCAGTGAGATTGAAAAAGCGCCCATCTCCATAACCAAAAGGCACTTTCCCGACATGGTGCATTTGGGGGATATTACGAAGGTGGACGGCGGGAAAATCCCACCTGTCCATATAATTACCTTCGGTTCCCCCTGTCAGAACCTTTCTCTGATCGGCAACCGCTCCGGCCTTGCCGGGGCAAAATCAAGCCTGTTCTATCAGGCGTTTCGTATCATACAGGAAATGAGGGATGCTACTGATAACCTATATCCAGCTATCGCTGTTTGGGAAAACGTCATGGGAGCGTTTTCTACAAATGACCGGATGGACTTTAGAGCCGTCCTATCCGCCTTCTCGGACACCGAAGTTCCAATGCCTCCTTCGGGAAGATGGGGAAACGCCGGAATGGTGCGAGGGGGAACGCCTGATGTGTGCTGGCGGCTCATGGACGCCCAGTATTGGGCAGGCTCCCGAAGGCTGGCACGAAGGCAGCGGATTTTCGTCGTGGCGGATTTTGGAGGCAGACGTGCCGCAGACATACTATTTAAGCCCCGTCCAATGCTCCCACTTCCTCCGCCTTGCGGAGAGGGCGGGCGGGCCGCCGCCGAAGGAGATCGAACAGCTTCTTTTGAAACAGGGCGGCAGATACCAGTCATCCACCCCTTTCAGTGCTTCCGTATGCGGGGAGCGGCAAAAAGGCAGGAAGAAACGGCCTTCCGAAACAGCTTCGGATTACCAACTGACCCTTTTCCCACTCTTTTAGCCAGTGATGTAACGCCCTTTGCCTTCTGGTATGAGGGCGACCCGGAGGGCGGCTGTATCCGTTTTCTGACGGAAACAGAAAGTGAACGGCTGATGGGGCTGCCGGAGGGCTGGACAAAGTACGGGGCGGACGGCGTGGAGATTCGGCCTCTGCAACGCTACAAGGCGCTGGGAAATGCGATTGCCCTCCCTTGCGCCGATTACATTATGGCCGGGATTTATGAGGTGCTGGCTGACCGGGCCGGAAAGGAGGAATGAGCCCATGTTTGAAGCCTATATAACCAATACAGCCCTATACCCCTTAATGGGGATCGAGGTAGGGACAACGGTACATTTCCCCATGACGACACAGGAGTTGCAGGCCGCCCTTGCCAAAATCGGGATAGACGGAAAACGGTACAGCGAAGTGTTCTTTACCAGCTTTGACAGTGATGTGCTGGGGCTCTACGATCATCTCTACGAATGTGAGAACATCGACGAGCTGAACGAGCTGGGCCACGCCCTGCTGGAAGTACGGGATAAGGGCGGACTGGAAACCTTTGAAGCCGCTCTTGTCTTAGGAAACCACACAAGGAGCGTGAAGGATTTGATAAACCTGACGCAGAACCTTGACCTGTACCGCTTTTACCCGGATATTTCTAATGATGAAGGGCTGGGCCGTCTTTACGCCGACGAGCTTGGGACTATCGACATACCGGAGCATATTCAGAACTACTTCGATTATGAGGCATACGGACGGGATGTGCGTATCAACGAGGGCGGCGTATTCGCTCCCGGTGGGTATGTCTCGGCAGTCCCGAAGGGCTTCAAGGAGTATTACCACGGGCCGCAGGACATTCCGCCGGAACACCGGATATTTGCCTATCCTGAAAAGGCCGAGCCTGTCCACTCCATTCTCGCTGCACTCAAACGGTTTCAAGAAGCCCCGCCCGCTCCGAAAAAGGACAAGGCGGGGCCTTCCCATGAAGAACGGTAAGACTTCGGGCCAGCATGGCCCGAAGCATGAAGGAGGTGCATACCATCAACTATTACCCTATCAATGAAGGAGCCGCCCGCCGGGCAAAGGAAATGAACAGCTTTTCCGACTACAAGGAAGGGAGCGCAACGGCGGAATACCGGGCAATGGTGGACAAGGCCGCCGCCATAGCGGAACAGCAGAAATCCCGGGTGGACCCCATGTACCATGAGAAGATCGACCATCTGTTAGACACCTACGCCCGCAAGCTGGCCGAAAACATGAACCAGGGCTTTGCCATTGACGCAAGGGTTCCCTCTGTGATGATCGCCGGACCTGCCAATTTCCCGGTGGGAAAGAAGGAAAAACAGAACCGGGCCCGGGACAGCAACATGGAGGAATGGCGGTATATTCAAGGGCTGCTGGATAAGATACGCAGTACCGGCATGGGCGGGATCAGCGCCGATGACCCGGCAGCGATTGAAAAGCTCCAGAAGAAGCTGGACGGGCTGGAACGCTCCCAGCTCATTATGAAGGAGGTCAACGCCTATTACCGCAAGCATGGCAAGCTGGATGGCTGTGCGCTGCTGTCGCCGGACCAGATCGAAAAGCTGAAAGCAAGCATGGCGGCAAACTGGCGGAGCGACCCGAGGCCCTTTGAAAGCTACCAGCTTACCAACAACAATGCGGAGATCCGCCGGGTAAAGACGCGTATCGAACAGCTCTCCAAACAGGCGCAGCGGGAGTTTTCCGGCTGGGAGTTCGACGGGGGCCGTGTGGAGATGAACCGGGAGGACAACCGCTTGCAGGTATTCTTTGATGGAAAGCCTGACGCGGACACCCGGGCCGAGTTGAAAAGCAGCGGTTTCCGCTGGGCTCCCAGTGTAGGCGCATGGCAGAGGCAGCTCACGGACAACGCCATCCGGGCGGCTGTCCGTCTGGAATGTATCAAGCCGCTGTCCGGCGAAAAGCCCTCCCAGCTTCAAAAGAAGCCCTCTATCTTGCAGACCATGCGGGAACAGGGCGAAAAAGTCCAGACGGAGCCGGAAAAGAAAGCTCCGTCCGGCAGAGATGCCGAGCGGTAAGCCTCGGGCCACATTGGCCCGAGGTTTTCTGTTCCCCGAGATTGTACGGGGGCCTCCCGGATAGCGGGAACCCCGACGGAAAGGAGGTTTTATGCAGGAAGAAGTAAACCAAAAAACGGTTGCCCTTTCGATCAGGACAACGAAGCTCACGGGAAAAGTGCTGGCTGCCGCTCTTGGGAAGGTAGCGCGGGCGCTGCAAAAGCACCACCGGAAGGCGCTGACCCCGCAGGGACGCCAGAGCGTAAAAAAGCTGATGAACCACTATGGCGGCAAAAGTGCCATGCCCTATGTAGGAGCTCCAAAGGATTTTGACCGGATTGCGAAGGAGTTCCATGTGGACTACGCTTTCCATAAAGTGAGCCCCGGTCATTACCTGCTGTTTTTCAAGGCTAATCAGGCGGACGCTATCACGGCGGCCTTCCAGAAGTACAGCGCAAAGGTGCTGAACAAAGAGCAGGACAAGGCTTCCATCCTCGGCCAGCTTCGGAAATTCACGGAGCAGATCAGGACACAGGCAAAGGAAAAGCAGCGGACCAGAGAGGCGGTGAAGGACGGACGTTGAGTGACAAGATCAGAAAATATGTGCTCCCAAACCTGCCGTACCTCTTTGTGTTCTGGTTTTTCTCCAAAATCGGGACGGCCTACCGGATCGCCCCCGGCACAGACTTCGGGACAAAGCTCATGGGGATGCTTGATACCTTCCCCAAAGCCTTTGAAACCTACTGGCCGGGGCAGGGAGGTATTGACCTGCTGGTGGGCCTTGCCGGTGCGGCTGGGATGTATCTGCTGATACAGTCAAAGATCAGGCAGGCGAAAAAATTCCGGCGGGATGCGGAGTACGGCACCGCCCGCTTTGGAACAAAGGAAGATATAAAGCCATTTGTTGACCCTAAATTTCAGAACAATGTCATTCTGACCGGGACGGAGTTCCTTACCATGAACACCCGTCCGAAGATACCCGCCAATGCCCGGAACCTAAACGCCTGTGTCATCGGATCGTCCGGCTCGGGAAAGACAAGGTTCTGGCTGACCCCGCAGCTCCTTCAAGCCCATTCCTCGTATGTGGTGGTAGACCCGAAGGGCGGCACCCTCGACCAGTGCGGGCGGTTTCTGCAATGGGAGAAATACAGGGTGCGGGTGTTCAACAGTATCGACTTTTCAAAATCCATGCACTACAATCCGCTGGCCTATGCGCGACACGAGGTCGCGTAATTAAACTGTTCGGCATTGACCGAACCTGTTATTCCATTAGCAGTAGCCTATCGTCACCGAAGCGGCTGGCAACGGCCGTGAGGCAGCATGGCGAGAAAAGGCAGCCCTCCCGAAAGGGTCAAGCCGAAACCGCGAGGCAGAGGCGAAAAGCTGGAAGCAACGTCCGGCTGGGGAGCTTGGCTTGTGTAGTATGGTGAATGTAAGTAAATCGCTGTTAAACGTCGTTAGTGGGAACCAGGCTAAAGTTGCTGATAAGCCTGAACCAAAAGGTGTGCAGTCGGATGTTCCCCTGTAAGCTGGGAACACATGGACAAACAGGACTGCCGGCGGATAGGCGGCACCTAACCTACACGGTTGATTACGTGAAACGTGGTAAGCCCGCGCTTTCTCCGATATTCGGAAAGCTGACCGCAAGGAAAGCCGATAGAAACGCGGGTAAGGAACGCTGGAAAAAGCGAATGCCGACCTTGTAATGAGGACGGATAGGGATTGAAACAGTATCCCACGCGAAAGCGGGCTGACTTCCAGCAGGTCTATCTTTACGAGAGAATTTACAGAACTTTTGAGAGGAGGAATCGCAAATGAACAGAAAACTGTGTGCGCCTGCTGACAAGGCACAAAGCTGGGAATCCATTGATTGGAAAAAAGCGGAGGCCTATGTTAAAAAGCTGCAAATGCGTATCGTAAAGGCTCAAAAAGGCGGTCATTACAACAAGGTGAAATCTCTGCAATGGCTGTTGACGCACTCTTTCTATGCCAAGGCATTGGCGGTGAAGCGTGTGACAAGTAATAAAGGCAAAAATACCGCTGGTGTAGACCATGAATTATGGAAAACGCCAAAAGGCAAATTCGAAGCGATTGACAAACTCAAACGCCGGGGCTATCAGCCCCAACCTCTCAGACGGGTGTACATCCCGAAGAAAAACGGAAAATTACGCCCGCTGAGTATTCCAACGATGACAGACCGCGCCAGGCAGACATTATATAAGTTTGCATTGGAACCATTGGCAGAAACTCTGGCAGACCCGAACTCCTACGGCTTTAGAATTGGAAGAAGCACACACGATGCTATCGGGCAATGCTTCAACGATTTGTGCAGAGCCGGTTCCCCTCAATGGATTTTGGAGGGAGACATTAAGGGTTGCTTTGACCACATCAGCCATAACTGGCTGCTGGCAAATATCCCAATGGACAAGGAAATGCTCGAAAAGTGGCTGAAATGTGGCTTTGTGGAGACCAAAAAGCTCTTTCCAACAGAGGAAGGAACCCCACAGGGCGGCACAATATCGCCAGTCTTGATGAACATGACCTTAGACGGTCTGGAGCGGATTCTAAAAGAAAGATTCCCTATGAGACGGACGGTGGCAGGTAAAACTGTTTACGACCAGATTAACTTCGTGCGATATGCCGACGACTTTATCGTTACCGGAAAAAGCCCGGAAACTCTACGTAACGAGGTTATCCCGCTCATCAAGGACTTTCTGGCGGAACGCGGCCTGCAACTCTCCGAGGAAAAAACGGTAATCACACATATCAGCGACGGTTTTGATTTTCTTGGACAGAACGTTCGGAAATACAACGGAAAATTGCTCATTAAGCCGTCAAAGAATGCGATAAAATCCTTCCTCAAAAAAGTGCGGACTATCGTTAGGGAGAACAAAACAGCCACACAGGACTTGCTCATTCGCAAGTTAAATCCTGTCATTCGTGGTTGGGTCAACTACCATCGCTATGTAGTTTCTGCGGATATTTTTGGATTGGTTGACCACAGGATTTTCGAGTGCCTATGGAGGTGGGCTTGCCGCAGACACAAGCGAAAAGGTAGGAAATGGATTGCCAACAAATACTGGCACCATATTGATAACCGAACGTGGACGTTTGCAACAGAGCCTGCTTTCCGCGGTAAAGATTTCGATGAAAAATACCTCAAGCTGGAATACGCGGCAAATACTAAAATCATCCGATTCAGGAAAATCGCCGCCGAAGCTAACCCATTCGATGAAAAATGGACGGGATATTATGAGGAACGTGACGGAGAAAGAATGCTGAACAGTACCAAAGGACGGGAGAAACTCGTTAAAATCTGGAACAACCAGAAACGGTGCTGCCCTGTATGCGGAGAAAGAATTACATCCGAAACAGGATTCAAGACGCATTTTAGCACCGAAAACAACAGGAAATGGCCCGCTATTATGGTACATCCCTGGTGTCACCGAAATCTGCATGAACCAGGTTACTTGATTTGAGCCGGGTTTCGTTTTATACGAGGCCTTACGATAGGCTTGAGCCGTATGACGGGAAACTGTCACGTACGGTTCTTAGGGGAGGGGCTGGCAGTAATGCCAGTCTCTTACCCGACATCAAGACAGAAAGCGATGTTTTGAAATTTGTTACCGCCCTGATTGCCAACACCAAAGGCGACGGCAAGGAGGGCGACGAGTTCTGGACAAAAGCAGAAACCCTCTTGTACTGCGCCCTTGTGTCCTACATCGTCTTTGAGGGGCCGGAGGAAGAACGCAACATGAATACGCTGGTGGAAATGATAAACAGCATGGAAGTCCGGGAGGATGACGAAACCTTCAAAAACGCGGTGGACTATATGTTTGACGGGTTGGAACGTCGCAGCCCCCAGCACTTCGCCGTGAGGCAGTATAAGAAATACAAGCTCGCCAGCGGCAAGACAGCCAAAAGCATTTTGATTTCCTGCGGTGCAAGACTGGCTCCCTTTGATATTCCCCAACTTCGGGAGATCATGTCTTATGACGAACTGGAGCTGGATAAGCTGGGGGATGAAAAATCAGCGCTGTTCTTTCTTATCAGCGACACGGACACCACCTACAACTTTTTGGTTGCCCTCGCTTTTTCGCAGATGTTCAACCTTCTGTGTGAACGGGCTGACAACACCTATGGCGGGCGTCTGCCCTATCATGTGCGGGTGCTGTGGGACGAGGCTGCCAACACCGGGCAGGTGCCGGGGCTGGAAAAGATTGTGGCCGTCATCCGCTCCCGTGAGATCAGCCTGACGCTTTTTTATCAGGCAATGAGCCAGTGCAAGGCATTGTACAAAGACCATTCCGAAACCATCATGGGCAACATGGACAGTATCGTATTCCTCGGAGGCCGGGAGGCTTCCACCCTAAAGGATATTTCGGAAAACTGGCTGGGCAGGGCCACCATCTCTATGCAGACCGAGGGCCGAAGCCGTGGACAGTCTGAAAGTTACAGCCAGAATATGCAGCGGCTTGGCCGGGAACTGATGACCACCAGCGAGATCACCACCATGCCCGGGGATAAATGTATCTTGCAGCTTAGGGGGCTCCCGCCCTTCCTGTCCCCGAAGTATGACTTGAAAAAGCACCCGAATTACAAGTACACAGCCGAATTTGATAAAAAGAAAAACGCCTTCCGCTTGGAAAGCCTGTTCCGCCACCGGCCATTGAGACTAAAGCCGGAGGACGAATACACGGTGTACGAAGTGGACGGCTCCGACACGGACGAAGAAGCTGACCTGTTGAATTTCGATGATCTGGACAGCGACGAGTTTGTGTAACTTCGGGCCATGATGACCCGAAGCGCCGCCGATGTGGGCGGCTTTTTTTGTACCCAAAACCATCAAACAAACAAAATGGAGGAACGTATATGGAATTTTTCAATCAGGCAATCGACATTCTTAAAATTCTGGTCATGGCTCTTGGCGCCGGTCTGGCGGTGTGGGGCGTCATCAACCTTCTGGAAGGTTACGGGTCGGACAACCCTGCGGCAAAAAGCCAGGGCATTAAGCAGCTCATGGCTGGCGGCGGTGTCGTTCTGATCGGCCTTCAGCTTATCCCTCTGCTGTCCGGCCTGTTCAGCTAAGTGTCACCCGTTGTCCCTTTTTCCAGAAAAGGAGCTGATGTATGGACTTTATCATCGACGCAATCGTTGAATGGCTGAAAGGTCTGCTCGTCGATGGTATCATGGGAAATCTGGACGGCCTTTTCGATAACGTCAATCAGAGCGTTGGCGAGATCGCCACACAGGTAGGCACGACCCCGGCGGACTGGAACGCCGGGGTCTTTTCCATGATACGACAGATCTCCGAAACTGCCATCCTGCCAATCGCCGGGGTCATCCTCACTTTTGTAATGACCTATGAGCTGATACAGATGCTCATAGAACGCAACAACCTCCATGAAGTTGACACATGGATGTTTTTTAAGTGGGTGTTCAAAACCTTTGTGGCTGTGATGATCCTGACGAATACCTTCAATATCGTGCTGGCGGTCTTTGATGTGAGCCAGCATGTGATACAGCAGTCAGCGGGCATTATCCAGAACGGGACAGAGATCACGCCGGATGTGCTGGACAGTCTGCGGACAGAACTTGAAGCGATGGAGTTGGGTCCTCTGTTCGGACTCTGGCTACAATCCTTCCTGATCCAGCTTACCATGATTGCCTTAAATATCGTGATCTTCGTCATCGTATATGGCCGTATGACTGAAATCTATTTACTCACAAGTCTAGCGCCTATCCCGTTTGCCACAGTCCCCAACAGGGAAACCGGACACATGGGGCAGAACTATTTCCGCTCCCTCTTTGCGGTGGGCTTTCAAGGTCTATTGATCTTAGTCTGTGTCGCCATCTATGCGGTGCTGATCCAAAGTATCGCCACCGACGGCGACCCCATCGGGGCGATCTGGGGCTGTGTGGGATATACGGTGCTGCTGTGTTTTACCTTATTCAAAACAGGCAGTCTTGCAAAATCCATCTTCGGCTGCCATTAAGAGACTTCGGGCCATGATGACCCGAAGCGGAAAGGAGGATCATGCCGAAAGAAAAATTTTCGATAATCTATGCAGATCCACCGTGGCGGTATGAGCAGAAAAACAGGCAGGGATCAGCAGAGCTTCATTATCCCACTATGAGTATTGAAGAAATCTGTTCCCTTCCAGTGGCCGACTTGGCCGCAAAAGACAGCGTTTTGTTTCTGTGGGCAACATTCCCACAACTGCCGGAAGCCTTAAAGGTCATTAAAGCATGGGGCTTTTCTTATCGTTCTGTGGCTTTTGTATGGATAAAGAGGAACCGGCGCTCCTACTCATGGTTTTACGGTCTGGGGTATTGGACCAGAGGCAATGCAGAAATTTGTCTTTTAGCAGTAAAAGGACATCCGAAGCGTAAGTCTGCCGGTGTTCATCAGCTTATTGTTTCCCCGATAGAGCGCCACAGCAAAAAGCCGGACGAGGCCAGGCGGAAAATTGTAGAACTGATGGGCGATATACCACGAGTGGAATTGTTCGCCAGAGAAAAAAAGCCCGGATGGGACGTGTGGGGAAACGAAGTTGAAAGCACTGTAAACTTGTAACAGTTTCGGGCTATGCTGACCCGAAGCGGAAAGGAGAAATCCATGCAGGAAAAAACTGCGGGCGGAACACCAGCCGCCCCTATAAAGCTGGATGTAAGCGTGCGGGTCATCGAACCTGTGAAAAATCTCTTGGGCTTTGCCAGCGTGAAATTCAATGACTGCTTTGTGGTGGAAAATCTGAAAATCGTACAGGGCAGCAAGGGGCTCTTTCTTGGGATGCCCAGCCAGCCAGACGGCAAAGGCGGCTACCGGGATATGGCCTACCCTGTCACAAAGGAGTTCCGGGAACAGCTCAATACCGCTGTTCTGCAAGCCTATGAGGCAAAGCTGGAACAGATGGCGGAGCGCGGCTCTGTGGGGCGTGCGTCCATCAGCGACCAGCTCAAAGCCGGGAAAGCGGCTGCCGAGCAGGCAAAGGCAGAACGGCCCCCGAAGGAAAAGCCCAGCCGTGGGGCGGAGCGTTGACCTCGGGCCATAATGGCCCGAAGCAGAAAGGAGGCGGGAACCATGCCACGCAAACGGGCGGGCTATGACGCGGCCTGCTATTACGACGGAAAACTGCTGGGGCGCTGTACCAAAGCGGACAGCGACGCCTATACCCTGTTGATGAACGCCTGCGGCGGGGAGGCCGCCCGTGTCCTTCGGGAATATGCCTATTTTTCCCCGGAACTGAAAGCCATCTTAGAAAAGGCAGCGCTCATGCAGGCGGATCGGAGCCGGACGGGCGGAATGTTCCATGCGCCGAAAAACTCCCCGTGGGGCGAGGTGCAGAGCTGTGAAACCCTCTGTCCGGGGGTGTTTCTGGTATCTACCGCCAGCCACGGCGGAACGATGGTGGCAAATGAGGTAGCCGCCGTCCTCGCCCCAGCAGCGAAAAAGTGCGGCTTCAAGGACAAGGGCTATATCTGCTATGAGGAGGACGCACAGGAAAGTGTGGTGCTCCGGGAGTTGCTGGACAAAAAGCTATGGAACATCCCTGACCGCATTAAGGACAAAGAACAGTTTGAAGAAAAACTCAATCAGTCCATCCGGCAGTATAACCCCGAATACTGGCGGGCAAGGCAGAGCGGACGCAAGGCCGCCGAAGTTGCCCGCAGTACAACCCCGGCCAAAGAAGCCGCAAGATAACCTCGGGCCATGATGGCCCGAAGCAGTAAAGGAGGTGTACCCAAATGGCCTATGTGCCAGTACCAAAAGACCTTTCCAAAATCAAGACAAAGCTGGCCTTCAATCTGACGAAGCGCCAGCTTGTTTGTTTTTCCGGCGCAGCGGCGGTGGGGCTCCCGGCCTACCTGCTTTCCCGTGACAGTATCGGGAACAGCGCCGCCATGTTCCTGATGATCGGCCTCATGCTCCCGTTCTTCTTTCTGGCTATGTATGAGCGGGACGGCCTGCCGTTGGAAAAAGTGCTGAAAAACATCATCCGCACCCGGTTCCTCTATCCCCGTGTGCGGCCTTACAAAACCGAAAACTTCTATGCGCTGCTTAGCGCCAGAAAGGAGGCGCAGCCAATTGCGAAACAGCAGAAGGGCCGGAAAGCCCGCAGGCAGAAAGCCTGAAAAGCAGGGCCTTACCGGCCTGTTCACGAAAGGAAAAAACATTCCCACCACCGCCCAGCAGACCCTCCCTTACCGGGAAATGTACCGGGATGGGGTGTGCCGGGTAGCGGACCGCTATTACACCAAAACCATTGAATACGAGGACATCAACTACCAGCTCGCACAGTCCGAAGATCAGGCAGCCATCTTTGACGGGTGGAGCGCCTGCCTTAACTACTTTGACAGCAGCCTTCCGTTCCAGCTTTCCTTCCTCAACCACCGGAGCCGCCCGGGCAGCCGGTACAGCGTGAACATCCCCATGCAGGATGACGATTACAACAGCGTCCGGTGTGAGTATGTGGAAATGCTGGAAAACCAGATCGCCAAAAGCAACAACGGCATTGTCCGCACAAAGCTCCTGACCTTCGGCGTGAACGTGGACGACCTTCCCACCGCCAGGGCAAGGCTGGAACGTGTAGAGGCGGACATTTGCGGGAACTTCAAAAAGCTGGGCGTCAAGTGCCGCTCCCTTTCGGGGCTGGAACGGCTGGAGCTTCTTCACGGGCAGCTCCACCCCGGCAGCGGCTCCCCCTTCCGGTTTTCATGGGATATGATCCCAAAAACCGGGCTTTCCACCAAAGACTTTATCGCCCCGGACAGCTTCGACTTCCGTTTCAGCCGTCTGTTCCGGGTGGGGACGACTTGGGGCGCTGCCTCCTACTTGCAGATTTTGGCCTCGGAGCTCTCGGACAAGCTGCTGGCGGAGCTTTTGGAAATGGATGCGGAAATGACCATCACTCTCCATATCCAAACCGTCGATCAGGCCGCCGCCGTAAAATCCATCAAGGCCAAAGTCTCCGACATTGACAAGATGAAGGTGGAGGAACAAAAGAAGGCAGCCCGATCCGGGTACGACATGGACATACTTCCACCCGACCTTGTAACGTACAGCAACGACGCAAAGACCCTTCTGGAAGATTTACAGAGCCGGAATGAAAGAATGTTCCTGCTGACCTTCCTTGTGGTAAACATGGCCCCGACCCGCCGGGAGCTGGACAACGACCTGTTCACGGTGTCCGGTATCGTCCAGAAATACAACTGCACCTTGAAGCGGCTGGACTTCCAGCAGGAGGACGGTTTTCTTTCCAGCCTTCCGCTGGGTCATAACGGCATTGAGATCAAGCGCGGCATGACGACCAGCTCCACGGCCATTTTCGTTCCCTTTATGACGCAGGAGCTCCGCATGGATGGCGAAGCCGTCTATTACGGGCTCAATGCACTTTCCCATAACGTCATCATGGCAAACCGGAAAAAGCTCAAAAACCCCAACGGCCTGTTCCTCGGCGTGCCGGGCTCCGGCAAATCCTTTGCCGCAAAGCGGGAACTTGTGAACGTGTTCCTCGCCACCCGTGACCGGATCATTGTGGTTGACCCGATGGGCGAATACTCGCCCCTTATCAAGCGGCTGGGCGGACAGGTCATCGAGATCGCCCCGGACAGCCCCCACCACATCAACCCGATGGACATTGATTTGAGCTTCGACGAGGAAAACCCGATGGCGCTGAAAGCCGACTTTATCCTGTCGCTGATGGAGCTGATCGTCGGCGGCAAGGACGGCTTGCAGCCAGTGGAGCGTACCGTTATTGACCGCTGTGTGCGCCAGATGTACCGGGAACACTTGCAGGACCCGAAAACAAGCAAAATGCCGACCCTCCAAACCCTGTATGACCTGCTCTGTTCCCAGCCGGAGGGCGAGGCGGTACGGCTGGCAACTGCCCTTGAAATTTATGTGTCGGGTTCCCTTAACGTGTTCAACCATGAAACAAACGTGGACCTGAACCGCCGTCTGGTATGCCTTGACTTAAAAAAGCTGGGGGCCGGGCTTCGGACGATTGCCATGCTCATTATGCAGGACTTGGTAAACTCGCAGGTGTCCATGAATTTCCTCCGTGGTATCGCTACATGGTGCTACTTTGACGAATTTCATGTGCTGCTCCGTGACCGTCTGACGGCAAGCTATTGTGTGGCGATCTGGAAAATGCTGCGAAAAAAAGGGTGCGTTCCCAGTGCTTTAACGCAGAACGTGAAGGATTTTCTGGCAAGCCCGGAGATCGAGAACATCTTTGAAAACTCGGACTTCCTTGTGCTGCTCTCGCAGGCACAGGGGGACCGGCAGATTTTAGCCAAACAGCTTGGGATCAGCCCCCACCAGCTTTCCTATGTGACCCATACCAATTCCGGCGAAGGGCTGCTGTTCTTCGGGAATACCACCATCCCGTTTGTTGACCGCTTCCCGCAGAACACAGAGCTGTACGCCATTATGACCACCCGCCCGGAGGATAAAAAACAGGAAATGAACCGGGCATAACGCACTTCGGACCATGATGGCCCGAGGTTTGGAAAGGAGGGATACATCATCGGAAAGAAACCGGACAAACGGAATTTTCAGAGGCCGGGGCCGACGGAGGATACCGGGGGCAATCGCCCCGAACCGGCTGAACGGGAGGGGCCTTCCCCCGCACCGTCCCGACGCCTGCGGTTTGAGGACGAGGATACCGGGCAGGACAGTCCTTCGGGCCACGATGGCCCGAAGTCCAAAAGCGGTAAGTTTCAAGAGGACAGCCGGAAAAGCCGTCCCTCTGACCGCATGAGGCAGGAAGATGAAGCGGGCGGGCCGCAGGATACCGGCAAGGCACAGGAGCCGGAGGGCTCCGCCGAGAAGGCCGGGAGCAAAAAGGACAAGTACCAGAAAGCACAGGCAAAAGCGGAACACGCCGGGGAAAAGCTGGGAAAGGCCCGGGAGAAACTGGACAAGACCGAGGCAAAACGGGCAGCGAAGAAGCCGCCGGGGCTTGCGAAGAAAGCTGTTCGGGGAGCCCGCACCGAAGCATGGTTTTATCTCCACAACAAAATCCACGAAGTTGAGCATGAAAATGTGGGTGTGGAAGGAGCCCATAAGTCGGAACTTGTGGCCGAAGCAGGAGCCCGGAAACTGACCCGCTATGCCAAACGGAGATACCGGGAGCACCCGGCCCGGAAGGTGGCAAAGTGGGAACGGAAGGACATAAAAGCCCGGGCCAATATGGATTTTCATAAGATGGTCTCCGAGCACCCGGAGCTTGCCAGCAATCCGCTTTCCCGTGTGCAGCAGAAATGGAAACTGAAACGCCGGTATTCCAAAGAAGCAAAAGTAGCTGCAAAACAGGGCGCAAAGACCGCAAAGAAAACCGCTGCCGCTTCGGGAACTGCGACCCGCCGGGCGGCGCAGTTTGTGACCCGTCATCCCGTGGCGGTGCTGGTCCTGCTCCTGCTGTTGCTGCTCTGTTTTCTTGTGTCGGCGGTAAGCTCCATCTTTCCCACGCTTGGCAGCGGCCTTGCCAATGCGTTATCCGGCACCTCCTACGCCTCGGAGGATACGGATCTGCTGGGGGTGGACGAGGACTACACGGCGCTGGAAAACGAGCTGGTGCAGACGGTAGCGAACATTGAAAGCACCCATCCCGGCTATGACGAGTACCGCTATTCCGTGGACGAGATCGGCCATAACCCCTATGAGCTGGCGTCCTATTTCTCTGCAAAGTACCATGTCTATTTCCGGGAACAGGTGCAGGACGAGCTGCGGGAGATTTTCGAGGCACAGTATGAACTGACCTTGACGGAGGAAGTCGAGATACGCTACCGCACCGAAACCAGCACCGACCCGGAGACCGGGGAAACCACCACCGAGGAAGTCCCCTATGAGTATTACATTCTCAATGTGACCCTCACAAACAAGACGCTGCCCGCCGTGATCCTGCCGAGGCTTAACGAACAGCAGCGGGAAATCTACATCGTTATGCAGCAGCTCAAAGGCAACAAGCCCTATCTGTGGGAAGGGATTTACAACGGCGGCGAAGATACCGGCCCCAGCTATGAGATACCCGGCGAGGCACTGGATGACCCGGCTTTTGCGGCGCTCATGGAAGAAGCCACAAAGTACATCGGCTGGCCCTATGTGTGGGGCGGATCCAGCCCGTCCACCTCCTTTGACTGTTCGGGCTTTGTCTGCTGGGTGTACACGGCCAGCGGCGTCCACAACCTGCCCCGTACCACGGCGCAGGGCATTTACAACCAGTGTGCTATCATTTCCCCCTCCGAGGCAAAGCCCGGCGACATTATCTTTTTCACGGGAACCTATGACAGCCCCGGCCCTGTGTCCCATGTGGGGATTTATGTGGGCGACGGGATGATGCTTCATTGTGGTTCGCCCATCCAATACGCAAACATCAATTCAAGCTACTGGCAGACACATTTCTATGCCTTCGGGCGTTTGTGAGCCAGAGGAAAGGAGTCCTTGCATGAACAAGATCGACAAGCTCGATAAGGAACTGGAAAAAGCCCGGGAGAAGGCTGCCGAGTGGCAGGCCAAAATCCGGGAGCTGGAAAAGCAGAAACAGGAGGAAGAAAACAGCCAGATCGTACAGGCGGTGCGCTCCCTCAAACTGACACCCGCCCAGCTTATGGCTTTTCTGAATGACCCCAAAAACAGCCTTACCGCTTCGGGCCATACTGACCCGAAGCCGGAGGCACCCGAAAAGGAGGACACAGCCCATGAATAAAACTAAATACCGCAGGCTGGCGGCGATAACTGCCAGCCTTTTGTGTTGCCTGATCTTTACGGTCCCGGCTTACGCCCAGAGCAATGAGCCGCAGCCCGAGGCCACTCCCGCTCCGGTGGAAACCGAAGCGGAGCCGGAAACCCAGAACCCCTTTACCCCGGACGGGACGGGAACCGTGGTGGACAACGCCACCGACGAGGATGGAAAGGAGTTCTACACCATCACCACCGCAGACGAGAGCGTGTTTTATCTGGTGATCGACAAACAGAAAACCAGCGAGAACGTCTATTTCCTCAATACCGTTACCACAGACGACCTTCTGCCTCTTGCCGAACAGGGTAAGGAACCGCCCAAAGAAGTGACCCCGGAGCCAGAGCCAAAGCCCACCGAACCTGTGGAGGAAGTACCGGAACCCGAGCCGGAGAAAAAGGACAGCCCCCTTCTCTCTCTGCTCCTGATCGGCGCGGTGGTGCTGGCCGGCGGTGGGATTGGTTACTATTTCAAGATTTACAAGCCGAAGCATGAGGCCCCGGATTTGGAGGATGATTACTGCGAATATGAGGACGGGGAGCTGGAGGAGATCGCAGAGGAACCCGAGGACGAAGATACCCCGCCGTGGGAGGAAGATACGGAGGAATGAGAATGAATTTTACAAGCAGCCCTTTTGAACGAATGATGAAGGAAGTACCGCACCCCGGCTGGGACAATGACGATCCTTGTAAGGGATGCCGTTACTACAAGGAGTGCAAAGGAAAGAAAAAACAGTGCCGGAAGAAGTTCCGGGCGCTGATCGTGGAGCCCCGCCCTTCGGGCCATCGTGGCCCGAAGTCATAAATGGACGCCCGGGAGCTGACCCGTGACGAGAAGAAAAAAATCCGCACTCTGGTCACGGGGATGTGCGCCAACTATGACCGGGAAAGCGGCCTGTGCCTTCCTCTTGACTGTGCCTGCTATATGCTGCACAAGTGCTGGACAGGGGCGTACTGCCGTTATTTCCGTGAGGCTGTCCTGCCCCTTAACCCGGAGCTTCAAGCGTCGCTGACAACGGAAGGCATCTCCCCGGAGCTGCGGGCCTGTGCGGTCTGCGGAAAGGCGTTTTTGCCCGAGGGGCGTCAAGCCTACTGTTCCGACGCCTGCAAGACCGAAGGGAACCGCCGGAAAAGCCGGGAACGCATGAGGAAAATGCGGGAGAAAAGGCCGGGCGGCTGTTACGATTTGCCGCCTCCAAAGGCTTGACATTCCGGGCTTTTTTGAGGGTGTTTCCGGGGTGGGAATATCTTATTACATTCCTCCCCGGTCTGCCCTCTTATTTCGTAACATCCAGCACTTCGGGTCATGTTAGCCCGAGGCACAGAAAGGAGGTATTTCTTGGAGACAGTACAAGGATATGTGATTTTGAAAGCTGCCACCTTTGAAACCGGACACGGTTTTGTGCTGGGGCATAATCCGGGAGCGCCGAGCCCCTTTGTGACCTGGCAGTTTACCGAGGGGGAAAACGGCCATCGGGATTACTACTGGGGTCGCTATGGAAACAGCCAGGCATGGGCGCAGCGGGACTTTGACCGCCGGGTGGACGACTATCAGCAGCTTTACCATGCGGCGGTCAAGCATACCGAGCTGGGACCGGAGGGCGTTTACCGCTATTATTCCACCCAGCGGCCCGTGGACATAGGCACCTACCCGAAGCCGCCGGATAACCAGCCTCTTTCCATCGTCAACTACGATGATGACAGGCGGCGTCCTGTGGCAGACGGCAGGCTGATGGCATGGGGCGAACTGACCTACGCAAAGCCGCTGACCGAAAAGCAGATGGAGGATTATGAACTGAAACCAGCACCGGGCAATCCTGACCGGGTGCGCCCATCCATTACCGCCCGGCTCAAAGAAGGAACCAGAGGGCAGGAACCCCAGAAGGAGCCCGGCCAGAAGCGGAGCCATAAAAACCATGAGGAACGATAAAGGAGGATCGCCATGCACGAAAAAGACAACTATCTGAAAACCGCCGAGCTCTCCACGGAGCAGAACTGCAACATGATCGACGGCGTACCCAACAACACGCCCATCCCGCCCACGCCCCCGGAGCTGGACGCAAAACTGCTGGATAAGGTAAAGGAGCCCAAAGAGCGCCGGAAAGGCCGGGAGCTGGAACGCTGATGGAGAACCGCAAGCGGAATGTCCATCTGCACGTCATGGTAACGCCGGACGAGCTGGCAGCCATCCATGAACGGATGGCCGAGGCGGGCATTTCCAACGCCGGGGCCTATGTGCGAAAAATGGCTCTGAACGGGTATATCCTGCACATCGACCTTGCGCCCGTAAAAGAATTGATTTCTCTGCAACGGCGCTGTTCCAACAATCTCAATCAGGTCGCCGTACACGCACACACCTATGGCGTGTACCCGGAGGAAATCGACGGATTGAAGCGGGACTATGAAAAGCTGTGGGGCGAGGTGTCAAAGGTGCTGCGGGAGCTTTCCGAGCTGGTGGCAAAGTAAGACGAGGGCGGCAGGCTTCCGTTGCGGGGCTTGCCGCCCTGTTCTTTTTTTACCACTTCGGGCCAGTATGACCCGAAGGTTTGGGACAGGATTTACTAATCTTTCGCAACATTTATGTCCCCGGGCAGGCATGATAAAATAGAGGTAGAAAGGATAGATAAAGGAGGTTTTGAAGATGAAGATACTGCTGAAAATATTGGTCGCTCCCTTTGCTTTAGCGTTGTCCCTTCTGGCGGCTCTGCTGGTGTTCCTGTTTGATATTTGTGCCGTCCTGCTGACGATTGCCTCTGTGATTCTGGTGGTGCTGGGTGTCGTTCTCTTTTTCACGCCGACGCCCATAGGCGGGATTGTATTTCTGTTTCTTGCCTTCCTTCTTTCGCCGTATGGACTGCAAGCGGCGGCGGGCTCCCTTCTTTGGGCGCTGGACGGAGGCAAATCCGCTCTGTACCGGTTTCTGGCAAGTTAAGCAGCCTCGGGCCATACTGGCCCGAAGTTGGGGCGGTCTGGATGGGCCGCCCCTTTCTCATGGAAAGGAGGGATGATTTTTGGCTACCACAACTTTGTTACAGCGCCATGCGGGCGAAGGCGAAACGATTGCTGAGGCAATCCGGGATTGTCTGGACTATGGCAAGGACCCGGAGAAAACAGAAAGCGGAAAGTATATCTCCGCTTATGAATGTGATCCGGCCACCGTGGCGGACGAGTTTCTTTTGGCAAAGGCCAGCTATGCCGCTATGACGGGCCGGGAACAGAAAAAAGAAAATGATGTGCTGTGCTATCAGATACGACAATCCTTCTATCCGGGCGAGATCACCCCGAAGGAGGCGAACCGTATCGGCTATGAGTTGGCTATGCGCTGGACGAAGGGGCGGCACGCTTTTATCGTTACCACGCATACCGACAAGCAGCACATCCATTGTCACATTTATTACAACTCCACCACCCTTGACTGCACCCGGAAATTCCGAAACTTTTGGGGCTCCAGCTTCGCCCTCCGTCGGCTCTCTGACAGGCTGTGCCTTGAAAACGGGCTATCCATCGTGGAGAACCCGAAGCCCCGGAGCAAGGGTAAGTATCGGAATTATGGAGAATGGCAGAAAGAACGAAAAGGACCGCTTTCCTATCAGGACAGGCTGCGCCTCGCCATTGATACTGCGCTGGCGGAGCACCCCGCTGATCTGGACGAATTTCTCAATTTGATGAAGCGGGCCGGGTATGAGGTCAAGAAGGTTCGGGGCGGCGGTATCAGTTTCCGGCTGACCGGGCAAGGGCAGGAACGCTTCACCCGTCTGCGTGCCTCCACGCTGGGGGACGGCTACGACTTGCAAGATGTTCTGTCCGCCATTGAGGGCAAAGAAAAACGCCCCGGACATTCGGAGCGGAAAATCAGTCTGGCGGTGGATATTCAAGCAAAACTGGCTGCCGGTAAGGGACCGGGATATGAACGCTGGGCGAAGGTATTTAACATTAAGCAGATGGCCGCTGCCCTTGCCTATATACAGGACAATGGACTGACCGATTATGAGCAGTTGGCACAGAAAGCCACCGAGGCGGCAGACCGTTTCCATGCCATTTCCGAGCAGATCAAGCAGACGGAACAGGCCATGAAAACCAATGCCGGACTAAAGGCCGCAACGGTTCAGTATGCCAAAACCCGTCCGGTCTTTGAGCAGTATAAGGCGACGAAGTACAGCCGGAAATTCCTTGCGGAGCATGAGGCCGACCTTGAACTGTACCGGGCTGCACAAGCGGAAATGCGCTCTCTGCTGGGCGGGGCGAAGCTCCCTAAAATGGATGTGCTGAAGGAGGAAGGCCGCAAGCTCACAGCAAAGAAAAAACAGCTCTATGGAGAATACCAGAAGGCACGACGGGATATGCAGGAGATCGTCACGATCAAGGCGAACATTGACACTTTGATGGGCTACACCGAGCCGGGCAGAAAGCATGAAAAGGAGCGTTGAGATTATGAAAACAAGGAGCAAAGCGACGCTGACACTTCGGGCCATGTTGGCCCGAAGATACGGGTTTGGGGCGAGCCCCAACAAGCCGCCTTTGTGCCACTTGTGGTCACAGAGGCATTGCTTGCCACTTAGCGGCAGCCCCTAAAATAGCGCAAAAAAACAGAGGCCCTTATTCTGGAACCTCCGTTTCTCTGGCTTTCTTAATGCCCTCGGCTGTGGCTTCTATTACGACAAGCTCTTTTTCATTCATGGAGTTTAGAAGCACATCAATGTGCTTTCTGCAAGAGCTTGACCTTGCCCCTCCGTCCGCATGAATAAACTGGTCAACTGAAACGTCAAACATGGTAATGAGTTTAACAAAAAGGTCAAAGCTGGGATACTGACCTTTGTTCTCAATATTCATAATGGTACGGGAGTCACGGTCTACTAATTCCGCAACATAGGCTTGTGTCCAGCCCTTTTCTTCTCGGGCTCTTTTGAGAGCCGCCCCGAGGCCGTGAAAGTCAAACCTTCTTTCATCTTGGTTCATTCTCATATCACCCTATATCATTCTACATTTCGTGTTAGATTATGAGAATGTAATGAAATTTTACATTAAGTAGTATTTTATTTCGTATCCGTATAGGCTCTAACTTGTGCTATTGGAGTTGGAGAACTATAATATATTTTGTAAATAGTTATATTCCATTGAATAAGATCGCCCAAAATAGAGCGTGCACTTTGTAGGATAAATTAAAATTGTACTGGTTGAGATCCTTTATGCTATGAAAATAGCAGGTATTTAGCTTGTCCCTAAAATTACGGATAGACTAACAGATCGACACTATAATTCATTAGGAAAATCTTAATAATTTCTCATGTAAATCATTGAGAATGAAAACTTTATTCCTGCTATACTTAATCAAATAAGAAGTCAAAAAGGAGTTGAAAAATATGTCTGAAAAAATATTAGTGATAGATGATGAACGAGACATAGCAAACTTGTTAGAAGTCTATCTGCAAAATGAAAACTACATTGTTTACAAATATTACTGTGCTAAGGACGCAATGCCGTGTATTGAAAACGAAGATATTGATCTTGCCATTTTGGATGTTATGCTCCCGGATATGGACGGCTTTTCTCTGTGCCAGCTTATTCGTGAAAAATATACTTATCCCATTATTATGCTGACAGCTAAAATTGAGGAAACGGATAAGATTACAGGGCTGACATTAGGAGCAGATGATTATGTGACAAAACCGTTTCGGCCTTTGGAAGTAGTTGCCAGAGTGAAAGCACAACTGCGACGTTACAAAAAATACTCTCCTGCCACAAGTGTAGAAAAAATACAGCCGGAACTTTCATACAATAAATTACGATTGAACACACAGACTCATGAATGTCTATTGGATGGTGAAAATGTGTCACTGACTCCGACCGAATTTTCAATTCTTAATGTTTTGTTGAAAAATACCGGAGCGGTTGTAAGCATTGAAGATTTATTTCATGCAGTATGGAAAGATGAATATTATTCCAAAAACAGTAGCACTATCACAGTACATATCCGGCATTTGCGTGAAAAGTTAAAAGATACTTCTGACACTCCAAAATACATTAAAACAATTTGGGGAGTCGGCTATAAAATTTGAAAGGAGAACACATGAAAGGAAAGCAAAAATTATTTGTGCCAGTTCTTTTTTTGATTTATCTGGCACTTTTGGTTTGGATAATATTATTCAAGTTGCAATTCAATATCAATGATTTAGACACGGTAAGAAGCATAAATCTCCTCCCGTTTTATTACGACAAGGAAATTGGAACAGCATTTCACCTAAAAGAAGTGCTTGAAAATCTTTTGATTTTTGTTCCGATGGGTATATATCTGCAAATGCTTCTGCCTAAATGTCGGTTTCATGGTAAACTGATTATCATTGCTGTAACAAGCCTGCTGTTGGAAGTGGCTCAATATGTTTTAGCAATCGGACGGTCTGACATCACCGATCTGATTACAAATTTCATGGGTGGCCTTTTAGGACTTGCTCTATATGGTATGATGGCTCGATTGCTTAAAAACAGAGAAACAGCAGATAAACTATTTTTCATTCTAGCCGTTATTGTAAGTGTCGTTGTTGTTGGATTTTTGGCACTTATTTTGTTTTTGAATTGATAGGAGGTGCGCCATGTTGAATAAAAAAACGACTACGGAAAAGCGGCTTAGTGTGCGCTTGTACCTGTCATTGGTTCTATATACTGTGGTGGGATTTGGACTGGTTATCCTGCTGGATTATATTTTTTCAAAGTTCAATAACAGTATCTTATCGTGGTTCTATTTGCGTATTGATGCGATTCTCATTATCTACTTGATAATAGGTTTTGTTTGCATTTTTAATTATTTCTGGAAAAAGCCGTGGGGATATTTGGACGAGGTAATTTCCGCAACACAAACTGTTTACGAACAGAATGATCATGCGGTGGCTTTATCAGACCCACTTAAAGAGTTGGAAAACCAGCTAAACCAAATCAAAATGTCTATTCTATTAAGTAAACAGGCGGCAAAACAAGCCGAGAATAAAAAGAATGAAATCATCATGTATTTGGCCCATGACATACGAACCCCATTGACAACGGTAATCGGTTATTTGAGTTTGCTCCATGAGGCTCCGGATATGCCTGAAGAGCAAAAGGAAAAGTATATCAAGGTGGCACTTGATAAGGCTGATCGTCTTGAAAAACTTATCAATGAACTGTTTGAGATCACAAAATACAACGCACATACGGTTGTACTGAGAAAGGAAAACGTAGATTTACATTGTCTAATTGCACAGGTAATTGATGAAATATACCCAACGCTGTCCGCCAACGGCAATACGGCGGTTTTCAAAGCGGATGATGATTTGTCTGTAACAGGCGATCCTGAAAAGTTGGCAAGAGTATTCAGCAACCTTTTGAGAAATGCGGCTGCATATAGCTACCCCAAAACAGAAATCAGCATATCAGCAAAGAGATCTGACCGTAATATTCAAATCATTTTTGAAAATCATGGAAAGACCATTGCACCGGAGCAGCTTAACAGCATATTTGAAAAATTCAGCCGTTTGGATGAAGCCCGGCTTTCTGATACAGGCGGTGCAGGATTGGGGCTTTCGATTGCCGAAGAAATCATACATCTGCATGGCGGTACAATTACTGCTTCCAGTAAAAACGAAACTATTTCCTTTGTGATTGTGTTGCCTATTTCAGCTTAGGAAAATTAGAACATAATCTTAGGAATTGCTTAGGAATTTTCCTGCACAATCTTTGAGATTGTTCTGCCCTTGTTCAGTACAATGGTTACTGAACAAGGACAGATTTTTGTTTAAGCGAAAGGAGCAAATTTATGGAACTGAAAATTGAACACATAAGCAAGCAGTTTAAAGATAAGATGGCTGTTGATGATGTTAGCCTTACATTGACAACCGGTGTATGGGGGTTGTTGGGGGCAAACGGAGCTGGTAAGACTACCCTTATGCGGATGATTGCGGATATTATGGAACCGAGCAACGGGAGCATTTCTTTTGACGGAGAAGATATTCGCAAGATGGGTGCGGATTACCGCAATATCTTTGGCTTTTTGCCACAGGATTTTGGCTATTCCCGCGATTTCACGGTTAAGGATTATCTGGAATATGTCGCTGCATTAAAGGATGTGCCACCCAGAGAAACCACAAAGAAAATCAACCATCTACTGGATATTCTCACCCTTTCCGATGTGAAAGGGAAAAAGATTGCCAAACTATCTGGCGGTATGAAACGTCGTGTAGGAATTGCACAGGCTATGCTGAATGACCCTAAAATCCTTGTTATGGATGAGCCAACGGCAGGACTTGATCCCGGAGAAAGGGTGCGGTTTAGAAACTTCATTTCAGAATTTTCACATAACCGTATTGTCCTGATTTCCACCCATATTGTTTCTGATATTGAATATATCGCAACTCGTAATGCAATTATGAAAGCTGGAAAAATTATTGATGTGGGAACGACAAACGAGTTGGTAAAACAGATTGAGGGTAAAGTATGGAGCTGTGTGGTTCCTGCTCATAAGATGATGGACTATGAAATGCGTCTGCGGATTATCAATCAGCGTGGCGAGGACAATAATCAAATATCTATCCGTTATCTTGCAGATCATTCTGAGGTAGCGGGTTCCATTCCTGCGGAACCGCGTTTGGAAGATTTGTATTTATGGCTGTTTCCACAAGAAGATGTCGAAAGGGAGGGAAAATAATATGCGTTTATTTTGTTTAGAAGTAAAGCGTGTCCTGAAATCACGACGCACACTTATCTTGCTTGCTGTGGCTCTGGTTATGTCCGCTGCTATGGCATATCTGCCGATTGCTTTTGAGTCTATCAATCGTCCAAATCCAGACGGAACAAAAACAGAACTTGATGGTATGGAAGCAATCGAATATAAGCGTGATCTATACGCAGCTATAAATGGCGAAGTTACTCCTGAAAAAGTAAGCGAGGCATTGAAAACTTATCAGGATTTAATAAATGAATATGGTCCTCTGGAGAGTGATACATTCCCGGTTTCTGTCAGCATTAAACAGATTGTACCTATTCGCCCATTACTCAAAGCGTTACCGGAACTGTATGCTGATCCGCTGACTGGAATTGGAGCTGACCTTATGGATATTGATCCAGAAGATGTCGCACAAAACTATTATCAGCGTTGCGTTACCCATTTATCAGATGTTATGAAAAATGAGCAGCGAAACCATCCAAAAGCGCAGCAACAGAGCATAGACAAGTATGCCGAGGTTGATACGCCATTCCAGCTTTATGCGGGGCTTTCCAGAGATGCTTTTGATTACATTGAACTTTATATCATGGTTCTGGCGATTTTGTGTGTTGCCATTACTGCTCCTGCTTTTTCTGGTGAGTATCAGAGCGGAGCCGATAGCATCTTGCGCTGTACAAAGCATGGTCGGTTGAAACTAGCAGTTAGCAGAATACTGGCATCTTGTGCGATTTCAGTCGTGACATTTGCTATTGGGATTACTCTGCACCTACTAATCTCAAACTTAGCATTTGGTACAAATTGTTTGGAAACATCTATGCAAATGCTGTTTTCCATTATCAACCTGCCTAACATCAATTTGGGACAACTGCAAATTTATCTTGCTTTGGCGGGGGTGTTGTCTATTGTGAGTTGCATTTGCTGCACACTTTTCCTATCCGCCAAATGTAAAGATGCACTGTCGGTGTTGCTGCTCTCTATTGTTGTAATCCTTGTCCCGTTTTTTGCTTACACAGCATTAGGTGTAAATTGGATCTCTGCCATTCTCCCCTCTGCTGGAATTGGGATGCAGAACAATTTCCTGTATCAGCTTATCAATTTTAACTATTTGCATATTGGTGGAATGAGTTTTTGGACACCGCATATAATTTTAATTTCCGCAGCGATTGAGGTTCCAATTTTCTTGTTTCTTGCAGTTCGTTCCTATTGTAAACATCAAGTGGCATAAGGAGGACTAAAATGATTGGAATATATTTTAGCGGTACTGGAAATACGGAATATTGTATAAAGAAATTTGTATCAGTATATGCTCCTGGTTCCCCTATCATTTCGATAGAAGATAATTCGATTTTAGCGGCTATAAACCAGCATCAAGAAATTATTTTGGCATATCCGATTTATTATAGTAATCTCCCCAAAATTGTCCGAGATTTTATTGTGAAAAACCATACCGCATGGTATGGGAAAAGGATTTTTTTTATTGCGACTATGGGACTATTTAGTGGGGATGGGGCTGGACTTGCTTCCAGACTGATGAAAAAATATGGGGCTCATATCATCGGAGGGCTTCACATTAAAATGCCGGATTGTATTTGTGATGTTAAGACACTAAAAAGGTCAATATCCCAAAATCGAGAGCTTATAAAAGATGCCACCAATAAGTTAATAAAAGCGGCACATCAATTAAAAGAGAACCGCCCTCCACAGGAAGGAATAAATGTGTTTTACCATATTGCAGGGTTATTAGGACAAAGACTATGGTTTTACAACAAAACACGCTCATACACAGATCAATTACATATTGATCCTAACGCTTGTATCTGTTGTGGAAAGTGTGCAGAGCTTTGTCCGATGAAAAACATTTCTATAATTGATAATAGCGTTCAGGCTCATGATCAATGTACCATGTGCTATCGATGTATTAACCAGTGTCCTCAAAGGGCAATTACACTTATTGGAAAAGAAGTGATAGAGCAGCATCGCATAGAAGATTTTCTGTAAACTTTACGATAAGAATATAGCCACCCAGCGGAAATAAAAAAAACCGTTGTTTCGGTGGCTGGATATTCGTGCGCCAAAACAAAATACAGTAGCCTTACGGCGGTTTTGAAATAACAAATTTCAGACCGCCGTTTTCTTTTGAAAAATAAGAATACGGAGGGTGTATTAAAGTCACCCTTTTTTAAGGACACGGCGGTATCTTGGAGGTATCGCCGTGTCCATTTTTGCCTTTTTTCACAGTACCCATGACCTACATCAGTTAAAAAAAGCATAGCCCCGCCTCCGGGTTATTCCGGCTATGTATGCGAAATTTGTTGGAACCTTAACTTTCATGTCATTTCATGCGTCCGTGTGGCTTCATGCCGCCCGGGCGCTTTTGCGTTCTTATGGGGCTGCTTCGGGTCATGTTGGCCCGAAGTCATTCCCCGGTGCCGCTCCCCGCCGCCTTCGTTTCGGTCACTCGTCAACCAACAACCGAAACGGAGGTCAATATGGCTATTATCAATTTGCGGGACTATTACCCATTCTATACATCGGATTGCTTCATGGAAGTATCGGAAGAAGTTGCAGAAATGTTCAAAGAGTTTGATCGTAAAGAGGCTGCCTACCGGCTGCGTACATACCGCCACAAAGCCTACTATTCCCTTGATCGGGATGACGGGCTGGAGCATGAAGCTGTCTTTGTTGCCTTATCTCCCCATGAACTGTATGAGCGGAAAGTGACCATGCAGGAGCTTCACGCAGCGATTTCCAGTCTGCCGGACAAACAGGCAAAACGGATTTATGCCCATTTCATTCTTGGCATGACCAAACAGGATATTGCACGAGCAGAGGGCGTCCATGAAAAAGTGGTTCGTGTCGCAATCGAGCGAGGTCTGCGGCGCTTAGAAAAAATTTTGAAAAATTCTTTGTAAGGCGTACCGATTTGGGTCGGAAAATGAAATGGCTTATGAGAGGCAAAACACTTCGGGTCACAATGGCCCGAGGTTCAGACAAGCCTCATGCAGATTGAAAATTGAATAAAAAGACACCCGGATACGAAGGGGAACGCGCTGTGTGACAGACCCGCCATGACCTCGGATTTCAGAGAATACAGTCTTTGTAAAACTGAGCGAGCGAACAGGTTCATGCCATAGGTGGGGCAAGGCTGGCTCCACCGGAACAGGCGCAGAACCCGGATACTTGCGTTTAGTCACAGTCCGAGCGTTGAAGCGGCCTTGCAAGCCGTGAGCCGTCGCAGGCAATGAGAACGCCTTGCCATCAGAATGGGGAGAGTTGAAATACTATGGGGCATGAAGCCTATGTCCGTCCAGTGTGTCTGAAATGAAGTGAAAACCTATGGGGAGCCCCCGGCAATGCTGTCTGATGATAGGCCAACCGATCCGGCGTGGCTCCCCATCTTTTCAAAAAAGGAGCACTTTATGGGAAATGCGTTTGGAATGATCCCCGGCTTGGAACCGGACGAATGGAGCAATGACGCCTGCCGTGGTTATGTCATTATGGCAATGGAGAACTGCGGATTTTCAAAGAAGGATATACGGTGTGTTGTGGGGCAACTTTATGAAGTATTCGACCTCAACAGCGTGGAGGGTGCCAAAGAAAAGTACCTTTCCAGTCCTTACTGACCTCGGGCCACATTGACCCGAAGTGGAGAAAGCTCAAAGGGCGGCACCTGCTGGGTGCCGTCTTTTGACATTTCCCCACGGGACAAGTGGGAAAGGCTGGCATATACACGCACTTTCGCAAAGGAGGTTTTCAATGACACAAGCTGTCACTTATGAACGAGAAACAAAGTCTGTCGCATTTCAAGGGAAGATCATTGTGCTGGAAAGCCTCACGCCGGTACTTCCCCCGAAGGAGAAAGAACAGCGCAAAAAAGAAATTGAGCGTTGTCTTTACGAGGTGTTCAGCAAATATGGAGACAGGTTTCCCTAATCATTCGCAACATTGTTGTCCGGGGCTGCTGATGGTATAATATAGTTGTAAGGTTGGTAGCTCCATTCCAACAAGGAAAGGAGCCCAATATGGAATTTATCAGAGAAGATTGTATTTACGCAAGACAGTCAGTAGACCGCAAGGACAGTATCAGCATTGAAAGTCAGATAGATTTTTGCAAGTATGAATTGAAAGGTGGGAGCTGCCGGGTATTCAAGGACAAAGGCTATTCCGGTAAGAACACGGACAGGCCGGAGTTTCAAAAGCTGCTGGGCGAGATCCGCAAGGGAAAGGTTCGGCGGGTCATCGTGTACAAGCTGGACCGTATAAGCCGCTCTATTCTGGACTTTGCAACGATGATGGAGCTGTTTCAAGAGTACGATGTGGAGTTTGTATCCTCCACGGAAAAGTTTGATACTTCGACCCCGATGGGCCGGGCCATGCTGAATATCTGCATTGTATTCGCCCAGCTTGAACGTGAGACAATTCAGAAGCGTGTCACAGACGCCTACTATTCACGGTGCCTGAAAGGCTTTCACATGAGCGGACAGGCACCATACGGTTATCAGTTAGAGCCTACTGTGGTAGAGGGTATCCGCACAAAGAAAATGGTTGCCGACCCCGTAGCAGCCGACCATGTTCGGCTGATGTTTGAAATGTACGCTGAACCGGAAACCTCCTTCGGAGATATTACCCGATACTTCGAGGAACATGACATAAAAATTTATGGCAAATCCATGTTCCGTACATTTCTTTCCCAGCTTTTAAGAAACCCCGTTTACGCACAGGCCGATTTGGAGCTGTACGAATTTTTCAAGAGCCAGGGCGCAGCGATTGTCAATGACGCTTCCGACTTTGCCGGAACAAACGGTTGCTATCTCTATCAGGGGCGGGATGTGAAGGAGGACAAGGACAGGTGCTTAAAAGACCAGATACTTGTTATCGCTCCCCACGAAGCACTCATTTCCTCTGACACATGGCTTAAATGCCGGAAAAAACTTATGGCAAATACCACCTTCCAGCAGGGACGGAAACCGAAAAATACTTGGCTGGCCGGAAAAATCAAATGCGGGCATTGTGGGTATGCTCTGAAAGCCACCCATGTACCAAACAGCACCGGATATTTCCGCTGTACCAAACGGACGGAAAACAAAGGCTGTCCGGGCTGCGGGAAAATCCGCAAAGAAGAATTTGAGCAATTCATTTTCTCGGCCATGCAGGAGAAGTTCAAAGACTTTCAGATACTCCACGGCAGAGAGGAAAAAGTCAATCCGAAACTGACCGCCTATCAAGTGGAACTGGCACAGGTGGAGGCAGAAATTGAAAAGCTGCTGGATACGCTGACCGGAGCCAATGCGACCTTGCTTGCCTACGCTAACAAAAAAATTGAAGAACTGGACACCCAACGCCAGACCATTTCAAAGGCAATCGCTGAATTGAGCGTTGAAACCATATCTCCCCAGCAGATAAAGAAGTTATCCTATTATCTCGACAACTGGGACAGCATAGATTTTGACGACAAAAGAAAAGCCGCCGATGGTTTGATCTCTACGATCAAGGCCACCAGCGACCGTGTTCAGATAGAGTGGAAAATCTGACATTTCCGCTCTATCGCCCCTCATTTCTATTTTATCTTGTTTGTACCCCTTGTACACCGATGTTTGCATCAGTTTTGTAAAAATTAATAAATCTAAAAAGCATCTGAATACTCATTCCCTTTGAGCCTTCCTCAATTCGTGCATAATGACATAAACTCATATCCATTTCCTCAGCCGCCTTCATCTGTGTCATTTTTCTTTTTTCACGTAAATCTCTTATACTATTTCCAATCACATATGGTTCAAATTTAGTTCTGCTCACTTCTGCCACCTCCATCAATTAACATCCATACTCCTCTGCATGTGATATTTTTCTCTTACTCATAATAAATTATCTCCTTTACGATTTCGTATTGGAGAGCTCCGGCGCCTTCACTCTCGTGACGTGCTCTCTCAAGCACATGTTTATTGTATATTGTCATGGATGAATTACCGACCGTGTTTACGCGACAATTTTGTCGTGTTAACACGACATTTGCATCTGCTTCTAATATACTTAAATATTTTTTACAGATAGGACTTCCGTTCGAAGCCAAAAAAAGAATCCATGCCTTTCCCGCATGAATTCATTTTATCGTTCCTTACGCATCCTTATATTCTATTTTTAATGGTGTATGTGTCTCAAATATCTTTGCAAAATCAATTTCCGGATTAAACATTGTATAATGGTGTTCTTTAAACTGTAATACATAATTTGGCTGTCTCATAGATTCTGCCATATGGTATAATCCTCCCCTTTTTACTTTATCATAAAATATCTGTCATATATAAAGTCTGCTATAATTAATACAATTATTTGTCGTATAATTTATCAACCTCGGCTTCATACACCGATTCAGTCTGAGTATCAAACAGCACCCATTCCACCAAATCGAAGCTGTCCGGATTATCTTGTAAGAACCTGTTTACTGTATGTACTGCAATCTTTGCTGCCAACTCAACCGGAAAACCATATGCTCCCGTTGATATGGAAGGAAATGCAATAGACCTTATTCCATTATCCATTGCCAACTTCATAGAATTAAAATAGCAGTTAGCAAGAAGTTCCTCTTCTCTATTTCTTCCACCATTCCATATCGGTCCGACAGTATGTATAACATCATCACATGGCAGATTATATGCCTTAGTGATTTTAGCCTCTCCCGTATCACATCCATGAAGTGTCCTGCACTCCACCAGAAGTTCCGGTCCTGCGGCTCTGTGAATAGCACCATCTACTCCGCCTCCTCCAAGAAGAGAGCTGTTTGCTGCATTCACGATTGCCTGCACATCTGTTATTTTCGTAATATCACCTTTTATCGTCTTGATCAAGTACATTTTCTTCTCCTTTATCTTCAACAATTAATGCTAAATAATATGCAAATGGAATCAATATTTTCTGCTGTACAGAACTCTCATCATACACAATTATCTTCTTTTGAATAGCATTTAAATCTGTGAAATACGCTAAATACAGACTGAACAATTCCCAATATGTTTGATCCCAAATCAAAGCCTTTTCTTCACTCGCTTTTATAATACGTGGAAAAAGCATAATTTGTAGAAATCATTTTTATAGTTAATCCATAATTATTACAAACAGATTCTATCACCCTATCTATATGATCTGCTGTATATTCAGAAACATTATCACGTACAATACTATTTTCATATATAAAATCATCAATTGTCATTCATATCACTTTTTTCTAAACTCATCAATTATAAGGTCATCACAACTAATTGAATCATTTTTTATTTGTGCTTTTTATTTCCGCTACCAGTTCTTCATACTTACGTTCGTCAATAATATATTTCCGTTTAATCAGTATATAAGCAGCTCCTATAGAAATTACCGGAACAGCTACAATTCCAAGACGCAATATAAATCTTTGTCCGGCATCTGCTGTCTGAATAAATTTATCTGCCTGTACAATTACATTTTCCGAAGTAAGTTCTCCTGTACCAGCTTTTATTTCTAATCCGGATATTTTCTGACTGATTGCATAAATATTGCTTATAATCAGTATTAACGCAACAACCGCCTGATCAACTGCACTTGCCAGCTTTGTTGCAAAAGATCTTACTGCTGAGATAATACTGTCATGTCGTTCATGAAACCGGACTTCATCATACTCTATGGTATTATTTAACATGACAATCATCGTCATATTGAATGCCCCCTGCGAAAAGAAGATCAGGAAACCGATGATATTCAGTAAAACAACACTCTTTGGTAAAATGTATCCTACACTCATAAAAAGCATATACCCAATGACCGTAATGATGGTAGCTGCAGTTATAATCTGATTTCGTGTGAATTTTGAGGAAAGCCACGCAAAAGATGCCTCTGATATCAGCGTTCCTAATCCATACATAATTGTAAACCAAAATACAAGACTGCCACCTACAGAATATCCAAATTCAAAATAAAAGAAATTCATTCCAATCATAATCAGAAGACCATTTCCGATTTGGAATAATAAACATGCAATTCCAATCACTATCAACTGATCATTTCTCAGGAATATATGAAACATATCTTTTAATGACAGTGTTCTCTTCTTTTCCGGTCGTTTTCTCTCTTTTACTCCAAACACTGTAAGTAGCTGGAAACCAATAAAACAAAAAGCAATCACAATCGCAGCCGTCCGATATGCCATAATCGCATTTCCAGCTACCATATCAGGGAGCAGACCTGCAACAGAAAACTGTCCGATACAAATAAAAATTCCCTGTACGGTTACCAGCCAGTTCCGTTCTCCCGGATCTGATGTAAGACTCGGCAGCATTCCCCAATAGGCAATATCATTCATTGTGTAAGTCATTCCCCATAAAAGATATCCCACTCCAAAAAATGCAACAAATCCCCATCCTTCCGGCCTTACTGTAAACAAGCAGATAATTATCAGGCTGTTCAAAATTACTCCTATAAAAATCCAAGGTTTAAATTTTCCGGCTTTCAAATGCGAATTTTCAATAATAATTCCCATCATTGGATCATTAATGGCATCCCACAGCAGACACACTACCATAATTGCTGATATTACTGCATATTGGGCAACTGTCAGTTTCATCGTATATTGAATATATGTAAGAAGAAACATAGAGATAAGTGCATACGCCATATCTCTTCCGGTTGCTCCTATACAATAGCTCCATTTTGTGCGTTTATCCAATTTATTGTTTTCCATATACGACTTCCCCCTCTCTCTATTTCTTCAGCAGTCTTTTAAAAGCCTGTAGATATTTTTTATTTGCATTGTAAACTAACATATCGATTAACTTCGGAGTTGCAATTCCACCACTGGTTGCAATCAGTCCTTCCAGATTTCCTTCTTCGACTCCCATTTTTACCATTTTAAAGGCCGGGTCCCGCTCTGATTTTCCCCGAAGTATAATCTTAAGTCCGATATGTACGACTCCACGAACAATTTTTCCAAACATTGAGACATTTACCACATCCTGATAGGAATCGTAAACCGTATACTCTCCACGCTTTTTTTCTTTGTCATGTTTCGGTTCACCGCCTAATAGCTGATAAAATTGTTCTGCACTGATTTCCATTCCATGTGGCTGCTCTCTAAAATAATCCGGAAACAGTTCTCTTTCATTTCTAAAATAACTATTTCCTACTACTTCCATATTCGCCTTTAATTGCAAATCATGTACCGATGCTCCGATACAGATCTGATATTTGCCGCTTAACATGGAAAAGGCTTTTTTCTCTACATCATAGACGGAAAAACTTCTTTCATCCAGCTCTAGTATAACTTCTTTTTCTTCACCCGGATGCAGATATATTTTTTGAAATCCCTTTAGTTCTATATGGCTTCTGATAACATCTGATTCAATCGGGCAGATATATAACTGTGCTATTTCTGCTCCACTCACTTTTCCGATATTTTTAATTTTAAAACGAATTTGTATCTTTCCACCACTATATACTTCCGGTACATTCAATTCCGAATAGGAAAAAGAAGTATAGGAAAGTCCATAACCAAACGGATATTTTACCGGAACATGGAATGTCTCATAGTAACGATAACCTACAAAAATGCTTTCCCTGTATTCTACATCATCATTCGGAGGTGCAAAATATCTCCATGCCGGAGTATCTTTTTCTGAAAATGGAATTGTCTCTGCCAATTTACCGGATGGATTCACCTCTCCACTGATTAAGTCAGCAACAGATTCCCCTACAGCCTGTCCTCCGAGGTACATGTGAAGAATTGCTCCTACATTCTTTTCAAAACTAAAATCCATAGGCGCACCACCGAAACTAATTGCTGCAATATGATCTTTTCCGACAGTTTCTGCAATTTCAGCCAACAGCTCTTCCTGATTTTGAGGGATTTTAAGATTTTTCCTGTCGTATCCTTCTCCTTCATAAGATTCTGTAAGACCGATAAAATATAGAATCACACAATCCTTTTTTCTATATTCCTGTTTCAGTTTTTCTATCGTATCCTGTAGTTGCTTTTCTCCTAATTCCTCCGTTTCATTCTGATATCCCTGTATATAAGTTACCTGATATCCTTTTTCACGTATTGCTTCAATTGCATTTGTCATCTTCGTCGGCTGGATATGACTGCTCCCACCTCCCTGAAACCGCATCTGCCTGGCAAGCTCTCCAATAATGATTACCTTCTTCTCTTTTCCAATTGGCAAAACACTATTATTTTTCAAAAGTACTGCACTTTCATTTTCCAGTTTACGTGCCACCTGATTCTGTTCTTCCATATCTACCTCATAATTTTCTTCTATATTTTTATGAAGTGATACAAAATTCTGCAGAACATTCTTAGTCCAGTTATCCAGTTCCTGAGCCGTAATCCGGCCATCCTTATACGCTTCTTTTAACACATCTGTGTGGAAGCCTTTCGGATCTGGCATTTCCAGTGTCAGACCATTTTTCATACAGCTTACAATATCATTTGCTGCTCCCCAATCCGACACCACACCACCTTGATATTTCCATTCTTTTCTCAGAACATCTGTCAGTAAGTATTTATTTCTTGCTCCAAATTCGCCATTAATCCTGTTGTATGAAGCCATTACAGAAGTCGGTTTTGCTTTTTTCACAACTTCTTCAAAAGCCGACAGATATATTTCCCTAAGAGTTCTTTCATCAATCTGGCTATTGGATGTCATTCGTCTTGTTTCCTGTGAATTAACAGCATAATGCTTTAAACTCGTACCTATTCCAAGGCTCTGTACACCTTCGATATATCCCGTTGCCAGCTTTCCTGTCAAATACGGATCTTCACTGAAATATTCAAAATTTCTTCCGCATAAAGGAGAACGCTTGATATTGATTCCGCAGCCTAGCACAATGGATATCTGCTCTTTTTTTGCTTCTTTCGCAATCGCTTCACCCATCTTTTTAACAATAGCAGGATTCCAACTGCAGGCTATTGCACTTGCAGTTGGAAAACAGGTTGCTGGCTTACTGGTTTCAATATCCCCAACCTTTTCCTGCTCCAGTTTTCGAATCCCATGTGGTCCGTCTGTCATCATAATAGAGGGGATTTTCCCATTACAGTCATAAGTATGCCAGTCACCAACACCGCCTAAAAGCCGGATTTTTTCATCTATTGTTAACTGTTCACATATTTTATCAATGTTCATCGCTTTTCCTCTCTTTTAATCTCTTAATTGCATTTTATCTATTTCCGGCATATAATTATATTGATTTATCGTGTTTTATGTCAATTTATCGTGTTTTTGACAGGAGGAATTACCTATGTATAAAATGAAGTCAGACATCAATTTTTCACTCACACATGAAATGTTGGAAAATGCAGAAAATGAACGGATACATACATCTTATGCACAGGAAAAAGCAATTCTCGAATGTGTTTCAAACGGAGATATTCACGCATTGGAGAATACCTATTATTCTCTCCCAACAACTGTTTACGGAAAGATGACCTCTTCCAATTCCAAATTAAAATTACTTTTTTATGCAAGTATTGCTAATACAACTTTAGTTACCAGATATGCCATCGAAGGAGGACTTAATGAGGAAACTGCTTTTTCCTTAAGTGATGTATATATACGAAAAATGGAACAATGTACCGATGTTGACGCTTTAATGAAATTAAATGAACAGATGGCTATTGAATTTACGCTTCGTGTTGCTGAAGCAAAAAAGACGGGAGTATCCCAAAGTTTGTGTAAACCTCCAAACTGATGTAAGATAAAATTACTCAGTTTGGAGGTTATTTTTATGG
>NZ_JAJEQU010000020.1:0-42424 GCF_020687575.1 Roseburia sp. CLA-AA-H209 | reverse complement strand
TTAGGATTATCAATCATGCCTTTTTCCCTGAAACTGAAAAATTCACGATTGTCTCCACCGACTATGATATGGTCAATGAGCGGTATTCCCATCAGTTCACACAGCTTGTTCATGCGGTCTGTCATCATGGTATCAGCCTTGCTTGGGAATACATTCCCGGATGGATGACAATGGATTAACATCATGCTTGCCGCATTGCTTAAGATACTTGATTTAAACAGTTCCCTCGGATGTGCCATTGCCTCATTTAAAGAACCAACACTTGCAAAATGCACATTGATAGGTTTTAAATCTGACCTTAGATTGACCACACACACTACCTCCCTGTCAAACTGGCACATACAGTCTCCCATGACAGCAGCTATATCCGCCGGATTGTTAAAGGTATGCTCCGAATAAATCGGAGCATCCTTTACAAGTCTTACCGAAACCACATCAAGCTTGAAGTCATTCTTCTTTGGCATCAGACACCGCCTCCTCTCCAAACTCGACACGGATAACAAAGTCACCTTTCTGGCTGTTTATGAGAGCAATGAGTTCTTCCATTGTAAGTTCCTGCTCCATAACTGCCTCCTATCTGGACTTTTCCTTCGCATCATATACAAGGGGAGGTTCTGCAACGATACCATCAAGTCTCTTGTTTGGTGTATCAGTTGCAAGGGTGAGTTTTCTTAAATCCTTATCATAGTGATATACCTGATTGGAAAGTCTCTCGTCCAAAGACACCTCCTGCATATTTACCTCGACTACCATCTGTGCTAGCATCTCAGGGCTTCCCATATCTGAAGATACTGCAATAACCTCATGCACGCTCGAAGGGAGAATATAAAGGTCACTCTCTAGACTCTCTGCCAGCTCATGAAGCTCATTCTCATAAAGCATGGATGCTGCACCATTGATACCCTTTTCATTGGAAATCACCCACATCGTCTGCTCCGGTGGAATCTCAGCTATCATCATCTCTGCGATCTCCTGTGGCATCCCATCCCTTGCGAACATTTCTTTCATAATGTCATTCATGCTACGAACGACAGGTGGGAAGAGTCTTCTTGTGTTTTCCGCTGCACACTTAAAGAGCTGTTCCTCGCTCATTCCAAGTCTTTTTGCAAATTCATTTGTAATTTTTGAACTCTGCACCGCATCCTTATCTGCACTGATTATTACCTTATACACAATAGAAAGATCCTGGAACTCCCTGTGCGGCACCTGTTCCAAAAATGTCTTATTCTGCTCTGTATTGATGAGCTGGAATACAATCTTCTCGTTAGCATCCTTCATAATGCTGTCCACATCAACATCCGGAGCCTGCTCATATGCCCTTTCCATGAAGTCACATGCAGCCATAAGTGTTTCCTCAAGATCACCACAGTCCTGATACTTCTTATACATGTCATTGATATAAATCGTAGGCGAAATGTTCCTGCCTTCTTCTCTTAAGATGATGCCATCAAGAGTCACATTCACCTTTTCCACTGGCTCTGCCACAAGTTCCACTCCTTTGAACTTCTCAGGCATATAATCCATAAACTTTTCTTTTACTACTTCCTTAAAAATCTCATAATTCATCATATTACGGTTCCTCCTTAATCTAAAAAAGCAGGGAACATAAGTCACTGGCTTACATTCCCCGCAAGGTTAATTGTTACTGTTTATTCTTTTTCTTTCTTCCACGAAGTCCGACTCCAACACCTGTAATAAGTGCAAGTGCACCAATTCCAAGATAAAGAAGCGGATTTGCATTGTCTCCTGTCTGTGGAAGCTTAGGCTCTGTCGGTACATTGACAAGCTTAAGAGTTGCTACAACAACATCCGGTGCATTATCATCATATCGAAGTGTTACATCGTGCCATCCACCCTTGCAGTGAACTATTTATCTGTAATGCACGGGACACATAGGACTGTCCCGTATTCTGTGCATCTTAAACTCCTTTCATTATACCAGCTCTCTTATTTTAAAGAAATACTGCATAAGTCTTCTGTTTTTCTTATAATTTAAGAATAAACCCTTTACCTGCATACGCTCACCTCCTCTCAGAATGTGCCCATTCTTACGAATGAAAGAAATATCCTTGCCACCATAGCGAATAGAAGAAGAATTATTCTGGCAAGTCCTAAGACCAGCTTCAACGCTCCAAGAATTATCCTTAATATCCACTTGAGTATCTCTAAAATTACTGTTCCTACGGCTCCCATAACTCTTCTCATAATAATCAGTCTCCTTTCGACATCCATCCCATTGCAAGTCCTGCAACATCTGCATCGTCCATAACATCTTCTGTAGGTTCTTGTGCTTCACTATTGGCTGCCTGCATTATTACCGGCTGACCAACATTCATCCCGGATATCACTCCGCCTAACAGCCTTATGACCTCTTTCCTAGCCTCATTGGTTGCTACTTCAATGACTTCTTCCTTAATATCCTCAATATCTTCTGACCGGATATATTCAGCCCTCTCTTTTTCCTTCTTCTTGATAACAAAGGTTTCTTTTCCATAATTATCAATATAGAACTGAATCGCATCTATGATGAACTGGTTCTTAGATTTGAAAATCTTCGGATCAAGGTTCTGAATCACATCATTGATTTTCACATGCTGAGGATTGCTCATGTTGAGGCGGACAGAAGTTTTTACTTCATATTCAAGTCTTCTTCCCATCATCTGCCTCCTTATGATAATCGCTTAGTGCTTTTAAGTCCCATTGTGGCAAGCTGCTCATATCCTCTTGCATTTGCCTTTACATCAAGGTTATAGGAAATGTTCTTAGCATCATGACTACCAAAATTCTTCATCACAACTGCCCCGCCTCCGACAAATACAATCGGTGTAGTTTTTAAGTTATACCCAAACTCACGGATTGAGTTATATACCTTATCGACAAAATCCTCTATCTCTGCCTTGATAATGGCAAAGTATTCATCATCAATATCTGACCTGCCATATCGCATGATATTCTGTATCTCTGACTCGTCTACCTCTCCGTTAAGCTGTCTTACACACTGCTCATTGATAGAACGCATACAGGTAATAAGACCTTTTGGAATCGTCACACACTTTGATTCATCCGGTGACTTGTTGATTACCGGCATAATGTCGATTGTCCAGCTACCGATATCTACTATCAGCGTTTTCTTTGCCATTGTAGGAATCTTGTCCACTACTGCTGCATAGCACTGAGGAAATACTGCCACATCATCAATTTCAATATGATACGGCTCATTCTCATATTTGAAGCTTACACGCTTATTCTTTGTCAGGTACTTGATAAAATCATTCTTCTCAGCTCCAAATCTTGTAAGTGGAAGTCCTACAGCAAGGAATACTTTTGCCTCTTCAAGACCTCTTCTTTTAAGTTCCTTAGCAACTGTTGCAAGAGTGAGAAGATAAAAGCTGTCATCTTCAACCTTGGTATCCTTTACTTCCTGCCTCACAGTTCCAACCTTATAGAACTTTCCTTCATACTCAAGTACATCGCCGAAAAGTGCCGGAGTTGTTGTAATCTCCTTAACACCTGTGACAAATACCTGAGAGATTGTTTTCATCATTGACCAGCCATGATCAATGCCGATTACTTCTAACTTGTTATTCATGTTCCTTTCACTCCTTTTCTGTATTGTCTGCATTATTGTTTTGCAAAATTTCATATAATTACCCACACCCTTTCAAGTGCTCAGTTTTGTCAGATGCAGGTATATCATCAGACCTGCCATAAAAATGCTTTCTCACTAATTTCTCATACAGTTCATCACTCTCTGCCTTAACTTTCATAAGACAGTAGAGAACCACTGTACTAATAATGATTACGAACCAAATTAACACCTTGCCCATTCGACCACTCCTCTCAAATAAAAAGAGGACCAAACCAGCTGATGGAATATTCCATCTCAAGTGCTAATTTAGTCCTCACTAAATGTTTTTGATATAAAATTGTACCTAATCTAAGCGCACAGATTCACTCTCAGACTGATTGTGGACATCTGTGATGCTGACTTGGATTTTCGGTTTAATATTGCAGCGCTGCCCTATCTTTACCGCTAAAATGGTATAAAAATAAGGACTAAATTAGTGCTAACCCCTTGATTTTACTGGGTTTCATCTAACTTGGTCCTATTATAACTCAAACACCCCTTTCCCATTTTGAGATTGTTTTATCGCTGATACTAAGCTTATCTGCCAATTCCCGTTGAGTATATTTTTTTGCTTTTCTTTCTTCAGCAATAAATTTACCTATCTTAATTTGGTCCATAGGTTCGTGTCCTCCTTTCTGGATTTATTGTATAAATTCCCACTGTTTATTTACACCCACGTAACGTAGAATATGGTGAGTTTTAGCGGTTTCTATGCTCCGTAGAGTTGTAATTTACTTAAAAAACTTCAAATTTGTACATATCTTTTTACACAGTATAGCACATACCTATCTCTATGCACATCAACAATTTAATCATCCTTATCCTCCTGTCGATCCAAATGCCCCGGTTCCACGTTCTTCCCATGATTCAAAGGTAAAATCTGGTATCAGAACCGGCATGATCACAATCTGTCCGACTTTGTCACCTATCTTATCATCTGCTGCGCCTGCCAGTTGTCTGCAAGCTCCGGCACATAATGAAGCATATCCAGATCAATTCTCTTTCCGATCAGCACATCCATTTCCACACCGTCATCCAGATTGTTTGGATCAGCTACCCTGATGCCGATTGCCGGTATTCCATGCATGCCAGACAGTTTCTCGCCTTATGTGAAATTCTTGAAATATACGATATCTATACAGAGTTTGTTGGCCAGAGTCCTCTTAATCCATTCCGGAACCTGAATGAAAATGGAATGAACAAAGTGCTTGAATATATCAGCGATCTGGAAAGCACCGGCAACTATAAACCGGCAGAGATCATTCCTATCCATGTGATCAGGGAAAAAAAAGTATTTTACAATACCGTTTCCGCTGGTACCGGCTCTTTTCTTGATAGTGACGAATATGAGATATTCTCCTCTCCTGACATTCCGGAGGCTGCCACATTTGGCGTATATGTAGATGGTGACAGTATGGAACCTAAATACCATAATAAGGATCTCATCTGGATTGAACAGACAGCATGCCTTGATGATGGCGAAATAGGTATCTTCTATCTTGATGGAAACGCATATGTGAAGAAATTTCAGAATAACAGACTCGGAACCTACCTCATATCACTGAATAAAAAATATGATCCGATTCCGGTTACAGAGAACAGTTCCTTCAAAATATTCGGCCGTGTTCTTTCATAAGTCCTTTTTTTGGAACACTTAAAACTGTAGGATTATTATAGCGGAACAGACCTGAACAATTCTGAATTTGGAGGTGCATATATATGAATACTGATATGGATATAGACATAAACACCATGACAGACACAATTACCTGCAGACTTGTTGAAGCGAGGGCAGATCTTGGCATTACCCAGAAAGAACTTGCATCAGCAACCGGCATCAGCCTGAAAACTATTGCCAATATCGAGTCAAAACAGCATATTCCTTCTCTGCTATACGCCATGAGAATTGCAGATTTTTTTCACAAACCGGTAACAAGCCTGTTCTGCTATCATCTTGGTGTTCAGCAGACTCCCTCTAAAGGAGATGATCTGAATGAATAATAAAAAAATGTTAGATTTCCAGACAATCGCTGTTGATTTTGATGGCACTCTCTGCTACAGCAAATGGCCGGAGCTTGGTCAGCCAAACCAGGCACTGATCGAATATCTCCAGGAATGGAAACGCAATGGCAACAAACTCATTCTCTGGACCTGCCGCGCCGGTGAAGCTCTGTCGAATGCTGTCGAATGGTGCCGGGAACAGAATCTTGAATTTGATGCAGTTAATGACAATCTTCCGGAAAACGCAAAGGCATAGAACCCGTAATGGGGCTATGCCTTTGTGCTTATTCTGGCATTCATTTTTAGTTAGTGCGGGTTATTTACCTAATACAGTTCTTTTCATAATAAAAATCTGTTAGTTAAACTTTTTCAAATTTTGCTACTTCATCCGATAAATCTTCCGAAAGGTTCTTATTTTCGTCCGCCTGCACTGTAATTGCTGAAATTGCTGTTACAAGTTGTGATATCTCTTGTGCTACGTTTGTAACACCTTTTGCAGATTCTTCAATCGCTATAGAAATGTTATTGATACCTTCATTCATATCATTCATTGTACCTAAGCTATCTTTTGACTCAACTGCAAACTCGTTAAATGTATTACTTGCCTGATCAGAATCAGCATCATAATTTCCAATAATTTTTACAAAGTTGTCATAATCAAGTGCTACCTTTTCATCTACAAAACGAATCATTTCTGTTGCATTTCCAGACAGATTGTTTACTGCCTCAATAACTTTTCCACTGATTTCCTGAATATTGTTTGCTGTCTCACGTGAACTATCTGCAAGCTGTCTGATTTCATCTGCAACAACGGCAAAGCCCCTGCCTGCTTCCCCTGCTCTTGCTGCTTCAATCGATGCATTAAGTGCTAGAAGATTTGTCTGTGCTGCGATATTTAAGATATTTTCTGTAAGTTTTGCAATTTCATTTACAGACTTAGATGCTTCTACTGCCTCCGCGACATCCTTTTGAATGCCATCAAATGTTTCTACTGTTTTTTCTTTTGATGCAATCGCTTCTTTATAGCTATTTTCTGCAGTAAGCTTCACTTCATGCATCTTCATTGCAGAGTTCTTAGCATCCTCATTCATGCCTGCCATTTTCTCCAGCAGATTATTACATCCTTGGGCTAAATCAGATAGAGAAGCAGATACCTCTTCCATGGATGCTGCAAGTTCTTCCGATGTTGCACTCACATTGGATGCACTCATATTTGAAGATTCCGCCTCATTTTGTACAAGATAGGAAGATTTTTTCATATCTTTTGATACACTCTGAATCTTTACCATAAGATTTTGTAATGTTTCAATAAAATGGTTGACACCATTTGCAAGCTGACCAATTTCATCACTGGTTTCATCAAATACTCTTAACGTAAGATTACCCTGTCCTGATTCTATACCTAAAATGATATCATCCAAATCATTCTTTGCTCTTTTTGCTGGACGAACAATGGACTTATTAATAACAATCGAAAGAAGTACGATTACAATAATATCAGCTACCACAAGTGCAAGATCAAAAATGATGCTTCCATTTATTCTGTAGTTGATATGTCTGATGGCTTCTGCCACTTCTCCTTTTGCTGTTTCAAAAACTGCGGTATCATTATTTTTCACTGCTTCTTCATATTGTTCAAACTGTTCTATAAGCACATCATTCTTTCCTCGAATAGCTTGTAATGCCATTAAATTCAAGACTGTAACCAAAACTGCAAAAAAGCCTACAGACACTAACATTGTTACTAACTTTTTTCCCAAGTTCTTTCTCTTTTTCATGTTTATTTTTCTTCTTTCTGCGAAAAGCGCCAATGCGTTATGTTTTGGAATTTTTTACCATCATTCTACCCCACCCCACAAAATTTTGTCAATACTTTATTCTCTTGATAGAAAATTTTAATCTTTACTCTGATGAGGATGGCGTGAAACACATCCGTATCAAAGCCAGACCTAATAAATGGCATGAGAATGACTGCCCTTTCTGTCACAAGTCATGTCCTGCTTATGACAAACATTCCAGCAGACCAACCACTTGGAGGGGGCTGGGAAACTGTAGGTCGCTGTGTCAATCGTGCTCTTCACGATTTAGAACCGGAGCGCTCAAGAAGACTTGATGGTCTGGTTAATATCGGCATTGACGAAACCAGTTACAAAAAGGGTCACAGAGTGTGTAAATGAATACACTCCTGACTGCGCCCGTTGTGTTGATTCCTTTCACGTAGTCGAGTGGGCTATGACAGCTCTCGATGAAGTCAGAAAAGATATCTGGCATGATGCCTACAGCGAATATAAGCAGATCAAAAAAGATAATCCATATGGCAAGGGTCGTCCTAAAAAGGATGATCCTGAACTTGCTATTGTGAAAGCAGCTAAAGCTAAAGCAGATGAGATAAAAGGCTCTGCATACATGATAAAGGTTCTCTGTTTCCTTTTTGATACCAAATATCATATGCATTATATAATATCTTTCTTGGGTGGAATTGGTTATCTAATTAACTACATTATTTTCTATCTAAAATATTCATAAATTCGTCACCTGTAATTGTTTCCTTCTCATACAGGTACATAGCCAGTTCGTCCAGTTTTTCCCTGTTTTCAGCAAGGATTTTTCTTGCTTTTTCATGCTCTGCTTTTACGAGCTGCACAACTTTTTCATCAATTTCCTTCTGGGTATCTGCAGAACAGGAAAGAGACGTATCGCCGCCAAGATACTGGTTGGTCACGGTTTCCATTGCCACCATGTCGAATTCATCTGTCATGCCGTAGCGGGTGATCATCGCTCTTGCAATTTTTGTTGCCTGTTCGATATCATTGGAGGCTCCGGTCGTGATCTCACCAAATACGATCTCCTCTGCCGCACGTCCGCCTGTAAATGTAGCAATCTTATTCTCAAGTTCTTTTTTCGTCATCAGATATTTATCACCCTGCTCAACCTGCATAGTGTAGCCGAGTGCACCTGAGGTACGCGGGATGATCGTAATCTTCTGGACCGGTGCTGAATGACTCTGCAATGCAGCTACCAGAGCGTGTCCTATCTCATGATATGCAACAACCTTCTTCTCCTGATCTGAAAGAACCGCATTCTTCTTCTGATATCCTGCAATAACCACTTCTATACTTTCTTCGAGATCAGATTCATTTACAACGGTCCTTCCACTACGGACAGCACGTAATGCTGCTTCATTTATAATATTGGCAAGCTCCGCACCGGATGCACCGGATGCCATACGTGCAATCGTATGCAGGTCAACATCATCAGATGCTTTTATCTTCTTTGCATGAACCTTTAAAATTGCTTCACGGCCTGCAAGATCCGGCAGTTCAACCGGCACACGCCTGTCAAAACGTCCCGGACGTGTAAGTGCCGGATCTAACGACTCCGGACGGTTCGTTGCAGCAAGAATGATGACACCATTATTTCCTTCAAATCCGTCCATCTCTGTAAGAAGCTGGTTTAAGGTCTGCTCCCTCTCATCATTTCCGCCCATTTGTCCGTCACGCTTTTTACCAATGGCATCAATTTCATCAATAAACACGATACATGGTGCCTTTTCCTTTGCCTGTCCGAAAAGATCTCGAACTTTGGAAGCTCCCATACCGACAAACATCTCAACAAATTCTGATCCGGACATTGAGAAAAATGGTACATTTGATTCACCTGCAACTGCTTTTGCAAGCATTGTTTTGCCGGTTCCCGGAGGTCCTACAAGAAGGACACCTTTTGGCATAGACGCACCTACATCGGTATACTTCTTCGGATTGTGAAGATAATCAACGATCTCTGAAAGGTTTTCTTTCGCCTCATCTTCTCCTGCAACATCTGAAAAACGGATTCCCTCGCTGGATTGCACATAAATCTTCGCATTGCTTTTTCCCATTCCAAAAGCCATCGAATTTTTTCCTCCGGCATGCTCCATCAGTTTCTTCGCCATATAATTTCCCAGTGCGATAAAAAGGATCAATGGCAAAACCCCGGTCAGCAGGAAGCTGATGATCGGTGACATCTGCTTATCGATATCTTTTGCGAATACTGCTCCACATTCATATAGCCTGTCCGTCAGGTTCGGATCGTTCATCAGACCTGTTTTATAAATATTTTTTTGATCTTTATCTGTAAAGATGATCTGATTGTCCTTAACTTCTACTTCACCGATATTCTTCTTCTCGATCATGCTCATAAAAGTTCCATAATCCGTTTCCTTTACCTGATGCTCCATAAGGATTGGTGTGACAACCAGATTAAATACGATCAGCACTATTAACACAATCCCATAATAATATGCCAGTGGTTTTTTCGGTGTTTTAACTTCTTTCATGGTCTTTCCTCCTGTTGTTCTGCGTTATGCTTTCTCCGTGCATTTTCGTATTATTTATTCTGCCATCTGACTTCGCCCTTGGACAGAAGCGGATAACAGATCAGCTGATCTGAATCCAGATTTTCGGCATGCATGTCAACCGCTGTGATCTGATGATTATCATAAGTCGTATAATAATAAATACCTTTTGCTGTATTACAACAGGATGTGTATATCGTGATCTCATATTTGCCTTCTGTCACCTCACAGCATCCACGTTGCTGATCTACGGATCCTAAGATATGGAAGAACTGGCTTACACTCTCATCCTCTTCTTCACCGGAGATCGAATTTAATTTTGTAAAGGCAACTTTCACAAATCTTGACTGGCTGGAAAGATCTCCAGGTATTCCCATTCCACCCATTCCTCTGCTATATGCATCAAGCTGTAATACTCCTGCAAAAGTACTCTCCGGCTGTTTTCTGGATACTCCGGCATAATTATTAAGTGCAAACATCTGACCCGGGAATGGTGGATTATTGGTAAGCACTCCTACCGGATTATCATATACATGCAGCCCATCCTTCATAGACTCAACAACAATACAGGAGTCTTTGTCTGCAATGATCCAGTGAAGCTGTGCTGTCGGCAGCTGTTCGCTGAATGCTGTGCCTGTCAGTCTCATTGCTGCCAGCTTCTCTCTCACCTCTTCTACAGTAGCACACTGTGCAAGGATCCATGGGATGAACTCGAACTGTGCCACCTGGCTGACTTCTGTTTCATCTTCCGGCAAAACCTCTTCATATGCCGCATTGCCAACAAAATTAAGACCTGCCATTCCAAGGCCTTTTTCATTAACAGCATCATAATAAAGCGGATAACCTCCTGCAACAAATGCCATTCCGATCAAAGCATAATGGCTTTTTATCTTCCCGGCAAACCGGAAATCAAATTCGTAATTTCTTGGCGTTATCGTGATCTGTTCCCCATAGGAAAATTCATAATCAAGCGTTCTGCCCATATAAAAATCTTTTGTTTTGTAAGTTGCTGCTGTACACATATCGAACACCTCTTCTTTCTGCTATAATAGTCCTGCAAACAATCTCATAAACAACTGTCCGATCCGTAAATATGCACTCCGTCCTGTGCGGTACTTTTCGGTCACTTCCCTGCATTCATTCATGGTTGCTCCAAGATCATCTCTTATATCCAAAACTGTCTGACTACCATTATACTGCATTATAAGGCAGATAAGCAATCTGTCTTTTTGTCATAAAAAACCTTATCTAAATGACATTGAATGACTTATTTTCTATCTAAAATTTTATTAAACCGACTAAAGACTCCATAGTTTGTGTGTTTGACTTACTGTTTATATCTATCTTCTCCTAAATATTTTTCTAGTCATTGCAATATAAAATTGCTTATACAGTCTCTCCCTTAAGAGTCCTGGTATTCTGGATAATATACAGAGCGACCGATATGACCATCATGATAGCGCACAAACCAATCAACAGATCTGATACCATCGGTGTAATGTGGAACCATATAATATGCACCGCTGCAGTTCCATATAATAAAAAGGTTACTATCTTTCCATGCCAGTCTGCACCATGTACTTTTCCTGTCTTTCGTATCACAAGACATCCACTGACTACCATATACAGCTCCTTACCTGCCATTATTACGATTAAAAGAAGCATATGCTGAAAACGAGTAAACAGACAGATTAACATCGCTGCCTGTGTCAGCTTATCAGCCACCGGATCAAGTATTTTTCCTAAATTACTAATCCTATGGAATCTTCTTGCGATATATCCATCAGCAAGATCCGTAAGACCAGACAGCAATAAGATTTCACCAGCTAACAGAGGATTTTTCTTTACACAATAACTCCATATAATTACCGGAATCAGACAAAGCCGAAAAAAAGAAAGAAGATTAGGAACCGTAATAATTCTATTCAAATTTTCTTCCTGATTCACTTCACTCTGCATGTACGGTCACATCACTTTCCTTTTTTTTAGACATAAACCAATAAAATATAACACAAAATGCTAAAGCAAACACAACACCAAAAACATTTTGAATCACTCTAAGACTAACCGCTCCTTGTAGTCCATAAGTCTCTGCAGCAATGGCTAAAGCACCAAATGTGTTAAATACTGCCTGCCAGCCATATTTTGCTGAAAATCCTACACCGATTCCACCAAGAATTCCTATATATGCATAGATTGACGAAGGAAGCAGAAAATATAATATTGTAAAACATATAACACCCGCAATATTTCCGACAATCCTTTTACGGACTCTGTAGTGCATATCTTCCATAAACGGCAAAATCGCGGACATGGCCGCAATACCAGCCCACATTGCACGTGGCATATTACAAAGTTCTGCAATGCAAAGGACAATCGGTACGCATAAAATCTGACATATCTGCCATTTTGTTCTGGAAGAAGTGATATCAAATTCTTGTATCAGATCTTTCAGATTTCTTTTATAAGTTCTGTTTTTATGATTTCGATAAAATACGAAGCAGGTAAGTGCTGCACCTAAAGCCATTCCGACTAATCGCATCTGATAGCTTTTTCCTGTAACATCATAACCATATAGCAGCAGATACCCAAGAACCAATGTAGATTGATTAAACATGAATGGATTATGGCATCCGAACAGAATCAATACAGCCAGTGCCGCAATATTTAACAGCATTCCCAATACCGGTGAAAACTGATTTGCTAAATGCGGACATACAGCCATAATTACAAAGAACAAAGCCAAAAGCATCGTAGATTGTCCGGTATGGATCCCCAGATCCGCATTCCGAAATACCATAAGGCATAATAAAACTACTACACCCACAATACTATTCTCATTTCCAAATAAGATACTGAAAATAGTAACAAATAAAAAACAAAATGCCATTGTAACAGCTATCTTCACCAGATATACCCACATATGATATAATTTTTCTTTTCGTGTTTCACTCTTTTTCAACAGATTTTTAGAACCTGCCTGATTTAACTGCAATTCCTGATAAAATGTCATGTAATTCCTCCTCTATCTGTTTTTCTTAAACTTATATGGCCTCATCTTTCTGTATTGGAAGCTCTACAACAAATCTGCATCCACCATATTCACGGTTTTCTGCTTTGATTGTTCCTCCGGCACTATCTACGATCCGTTTTACAAGTGCAAGACCTAGGCCATTTCCTTCTGCTTTATGAGATCCATCTACCTGATAGAACTTGTCAAATATTCTGGATTTTACATCATCCTCTATTCCTGGTCCTTCATCTTCCAGAATGAACTTAACAGAATCCTGTTCTTGTTTCAGAAACATCGTAATTGTCCCCTTTGAAGGGCTGAACTTAATCGCATTATCCAAAAGATTTATCCAGATATGCATAAAAAGTCCTTCATTCCCAGTATATTTAACTTCCTCCAATTCTACCTGAAAACCAATTTCTTTTTCTGTCCATTTTGTTTCCAATGAAAGAAATGCCTGGCGGATCTGTTCATCCAGACGATATTCTGTTTTTTTCATTGGTATATTCTGATTCTCTAACTTGGATAACAGCAAAATATTACCAACCAATCCGGAAAGTCTTTGGGTGTTAAATAAGATTTTTTCTACATATTCCTCTTGATCCGGAGACAGTTCTTCTCCCTGAAGCAGCATTGTATATCCTTCAATGGCATTAATCGGGGTCTTAAACTCATGAGAAACATTAGATACAAAATCCATCTGCAGCACCTCTGTTGCACGAAGTTCTTTTGTCATAACGTTAAAACTTTGATAAGATTCTCCAACTTCTGCTATACGGCTGTTCGTTTCCAAATGCTGTTCAAAATCTCCCCGAGAAACTTCCTTCATTGCTTTACTAAGTCTGGTAATTGGTTCCAATAACTTTGCATTAATAAAGGAAGTGATCAGCCCTGCAATCAATGTATTGAAAATCAAAAGCCAGCCAAGCACAGGTATGCTGCCCGGCAGATTAAAAAAATGATTCAAAATAGCAAATAATAAAGCAGATATAACTGTTGAAAATACAAGTGCCAGCCAGATTGCACCAGTCAGACAGGATCGGATCCGCAATCCTTTTTCTTTCTTTTGTTCCATTATTTTTTCACCACCTTGTATCCAATTCCACGCATTGTTACGATTTCAAAATCAGGGTTATCTTTAAAACGCTCTCTGATTCTTCCTATATGTACCTCTATCGTATGTGGGTCTGCCTCCGTCTCGTATCCCCATACTTCATCCATCAACTGTTGTTTTGTAAATGTTCTGCCTGGCGAAGCTGCAAGCTTATATAAAAGCAGGAATTCTTTTTTAGGCAAAACAAGACTTTCCTTATCAGTTGTAACCGTCATTGCATCATAATCAAACTCTGTTGAACCGATCACAATTTTGTGTTCATTCAGTATCTGTGCACGGCGAAGCAGTGCTCCGACTCTTAAAACCATTTCATTCACATTTACCGGTTTTACCATATAATCGTCACTTCCCGAAAGAAATCCCTGGCGCATATCATCAAAGGAACCTTTCGCAGTGATCATAAGAACTGGTATCTGATATCCTGCTGAACGAAGTTCTGACACCAGTTCATAACCATCCATAACCGGCATCATAATATCAGAAATGATCAGATCAATATATTCCTTATCCAATACTTCTAATGCCTGTGCTCCATCCGATGCACTTTTGACTTGATATCCATTCTTCTCAAGCACTTTTTGGAATAGCTGGCTTAATTCTTTATCATCTTCTACAATCAATATTTGGAACACGTTTTCCTTCCTCCTTATTAAAACAGATACCTTGCCCATCCAAGCAGATGCTGTACCAAAAATATTTTTCTCTGACGCTTCTTTGTCAATTCAATTGGCTCTACATGATACGGATCACGATAGGTTCCATCTTCCAATACCTGTCGGGACACTCTTTCATATTCCACCATGCTCTCTTCCAACTGTTTATTAATATCTTTACTGCGAATTACAAGCATCAGTTCCGTATCCAGATATGCACTTCTCATGTCCATATTAAAGGAACCGATTACAGACAGATCATCGTCAATCAGAATACTTTTTCCGTGGTATGAATAACCGCCTTCATATTCCCAGATATTAATTCCTGTACTTAAGATTCTATTTCTGTTTTTCGCATAATCGGCAGCCCCAAATGGATTCCCATTATTCGCAACTGAATTTGTCATGATAGAAAAATCTGAAACGTTCTCTGCAATCTCCTCCCATGTATTATACATCATATCATTACAGATAATGTATGGCGTGTGGATCTTCACACGATTTTTTGCATTTTTCATCAATTCTCCCAATTGATACCACACTACTGGTTCTTTGGAACCTGTGTGAATAGGATTTGACACTAATGCAATCTTTTCTGTCTCAAAAGTTTCGTCCGTGTAATCGGTATCGCAGATTCTTTCCTTATTCTCTTCAAAATATTTCTGATAGCCGTTCTGCAGCTCTAAAACTGCGTTCTTTACAGATTTTCTATTTGCCAGTTTTTTATTGTCATGAAAATAACCACTGTCTTCCTGATTCCATATGGTTTCAAAATACTCTAACAACTGGTTAACTGAATTTTCTTTCTCAGGTTCATCGCAAACCACTAACACGTCTCTATCATAGTTCTTATGTCCCGGAAAATCACCCAGGAAATAATTGTATGTATTTCTTCCGCCAAGAATATATGTCTTACCATCTGCAATCAAATATTTATCATGCATTCTACCCATCATTTTCCATGGTTTCAACGGGTTGGCTTTATTATACAGTTTAATTTCAACATTCTCATGAGAAGATAATCCATAGAAATACGGATTTCCTTCCATATCAATCCAGCTCTCCATTCCATCTACTAACAGACGAATATGCACACCTCTGTCTGCCGCATCATGCAGTGCTCCTAAGATTAATTTTCCACTTTCATCGGATTTAAATGCAAAAGTAGAAAGAATAATTTCCTCTTTTGCATTCTGGATCAAACGCACTCTTTGTAAAAGCGCTTCTGGATTCTTTTCTATGATCACTGCACGTTCCGTATTTTCACTGCATTCGTTCCACGAACCATTTTTTGTTTCTTTTTTGGTTGTATTGGACACTTCCGGCTGCTTTTTATATGCAATGCAGATTCCGATCAATTCATAAAAAGCCACACATAAAAAAATTGCCAGTATAACAAGAAGGATTTTACATATTTTATGCTTTTTCATTGTACATCACCTGATTCCTTTTTATTTCATACTTATACAATACAAAGTCAATCTCAATTTAACCTCAACAAGGTTTGTTTTTTTCATCCATGCAAAATTTTCTTTGTACAACAGACTGTTAGATATAGCAAAAACGGCCTTTCAAAAACAGTTAACTTCTAAATCAACTGTTTTTTGAAAGGTCGTTTCATCAGATTCTTATAGCAATCCAGCAAATAATCTCATAAATAATTGTCCCAGTCGCAAATATGCACTTCGTCCGGTTTGATATTGGTCTGTCACATCACGACATTCTCCCATCGTTCTTATCAGATCATTTTTTATTTCCACAACTGCCTGACAATCTACCATAAAACAGCCGTTTTCAAAATGGTGATATAAACTTCGATAATCCAGATTAATTGTTCCACAAGTTGCCATACAGTCATCTGCCACACTCATTTTTGCATGACAGAAACCAGGAGTCCACTCATAAACACGAACACCATGTTTAACTAATCCATGATAAAAAGAACGAGTTATATTATAAATGAATTTTTTATCAGGGATACCAGGTGTGATAATTCTTACGTCTACCCCTCGCTTAGCAGCCAGACATAACGCATGCGTCATTTCATCTGTTATGATTAGATATGGAGTCATAAACCAACAATATTTTTCAGCTTTATTTATCATACTGATATAAACTTCTTCTCCTACTTGCTCATTATCCATAGGGCTGTCTGCATAAGGTTGAACAAACCCAGTTTGCTGTGCCGCATAATCATATTGGAAAAGGTATTTACTAAAATCAGAATCATTAGCATCCTTATCACTTACTGCATTCCACATTTCCAAAAATGTCACCGTAAGCGACTGAACAGCATCTCCTTCTAAACGAATACCTGTATCTTTCCACTGTCCATACGGGTGTGTGTAATTAAAATATTCGTTTGCTAGATTATATCCACCTGTAAATCCGACTTTTCCATCAATAACTGTTATTTTTCTATGATCACGATTGTTCAAAAACAGATTTAAACCTGGCATAAACGGATTGAATACACGGCAATGAATTCCTATTGCCTCCATCTTTTTCACAAAATCTGTGTTAATAAAGCCTATAGAACCCATATCATCGTAGAATACTCTAACTTCCACACCTGCTTTTACTCGCTCTTCCAGAACATCTTGAATCTTATGCCATGCTTCAGCGTCTTCTATCGCATGATATTCCATAAAGATAAACTTCTGTGCTTTCTCCAAATCCTTAAGCTGTGCCTCTAATCCTTTCACTGCTTCATCAAAATACACAATATCCGTATTCTGATAGATTGGATACTGCGAATTTCTTTGTATGTAACTTGCTATATTTCCTGCTTTCGGAATTGTTTCTTTTATTCTGCTCAAACACTCCTGACTGTCCGGAAGCATTGGTAACAATTTGCTATCAATTTCTGCATATCGCTCACGCATTTTATGTGTGCCACCATTCAAACCAATCAACAAATACAGGCCTACACCCATAACTGGGAAAATTAGAATTAAGATGACCCAAGGCATTTTCATAGAGGATGTCTTATTTGATGCGTACAATCCCAAAACCAAGATCCCACTCAAAATCCTTGTAAATAAATTTATGATTTCTGCATATTCATTCAAGCGTGTTACGATAGTAATAATAAAAATCACTTCCAGAAGAATGCAGATTATGGAAAAACACAGCCGTTTTACCCCATTTTTTGTTTTTGCTTTGCCCTCTAAAGTATCTTGTTTCATATATATTCCTCCTTCCTACTTGCTCAGTTTTCTCCCTAAATTTCGTGGAACATACCAATTTTGTCTTTTATTCTCTGCATTTCATTATCTGCTTCAATGATAGCTCTTGCAGAATGAAGTAATTCTTCACTTATCTCATCATAGCCAGGCATTTCTTCAATTCCTTTTTTATAGCGAAGTTGATGTTCCAATGTTGCCCAGAAATCCATACCATTGGTTCGAATCTGTAATTCTACACGCATAGGTGTTTTACCCTTAGCAAAAAATACTGGTATTTCAACAATCATATGATAGCTTCGATAACCATTCGATTTTGGATTTTTTATATAATCTTTTATTTCAATAACTTTAATATCATCCTGTTGGGTAATCAAATCTGATATCATATAAATATCGTCAATAAACGCACAAACTATTCGAACGCCTGCTACATCATTGAGATATGTCTGTATATTTTCTGTTGTAAATTCATATCCCATCTTCTGCAGTTTATCGTAAATACTATTGGGCTTCTTAATTCTTGTTTTTATAAAAGAAATAGGATTTCGATTGTTCTCAACTGAAAATTCATCATCCAAAACCTCAAGTTTAGTTTGTATCTCCCGAATAGCACAACGATACATCATCATTAAATTATAAAATTTTGTAGCATTATTTAAAAACTGTAGTGATTCCGGACTGGCCATCCTAAGTTTTTTTACTTCATCTTTTGTCATGGAACTTTCCTTTCTACCTCATCCCTGATTTCAAAACATTATTTATTTTGATAGTTGATTCGTTCTCCTTGAATTACTGGATAACAAATCATTTTATCACTATCCAGATTTTCTACATGCATATCTACTGCACTGATCTGATGGTTTTCATAAGTATTATAATAATAAATACCTTTTGTAACATTACAACACGACGTATACAATGTGATTTCATATTTTCCATCCGCTACTTCGCAACATCCTCTTTGCTGATCCACAGATCCGAGAATGTGGAAGAATTGGCTAACGCTTTCTTCCTCTGATTCACCTGAAATTGCATTTACCTTTGTAAAAGCTACACGTACAAAGCGTGAGGAAGATGAGAAATCTCTCGGAAGACCTAATCCTCCCATACCTCTAATATATAAATACATCAAGAGCCAAATTTTCGCAAAAAGTATTTCTGGGCTGTTTAGGAGATAAATACATATCATTATTTAGTTGAAACATCTGCTGTGGAAATGGCGGATTATTCTTAAACACTCCTGATATGTAAATTTGTTATTAAATTGCGCGTGAATCAGACAAACTTGAAGTTAGCGATTTCTTTTTCCGGTATTCTCTGTCCCACGGATTTCCTCATGATAGAAATAATCTACGATCACCGGATGCCCCTGCGGGACTCTGCCATAAGGCATTTCATTATCCACAAAGGCACAATCATACTTCTTAGCCATTTTCTCAGCTTTTACTTCAAGTGCTTCAAAGTAGCTGCGGTTATGCTTGTTATAGATCTCGTCGTAAAGTGGTACAAGATCAGGATATTGTCCGGCGATATAATCCATAATTGTCTTTTTGAAACCGCCTCGAAGATTGAGATTTTCGAGCCAGAACAGATCGCACTGATCCTTTACCCGCTCAAAGATTGCTTCAAAATCCGTGATACCGGGGAATACCGGGGATACGAAACAGACTGTACGGATACCTGCTTCATATACCTGCTTCATAGCAGTGATACGGCGCTCAATGCTCGAAGCAGAGTCCATATCGTTCTTGAAATTTTCATCTAGTGTGTTGATCGACCATGAAACGGTTACACGTCCAAGCTTCTTCAACAGATCAATATCCCGTACCACAAGATCCGACTTTGTGCAGATCAGAATATCTGCGTCACTGCCGATCAGCTGCTCCAGAAGTTTTCTGGTATTCCCGAATTGCTCCTCCTGTGGATTGTAGCCATCTGTCACAGAACCGATGACCACCCGCTGTCCGGCATATTTCTTCGGATTTTTAATTTCCGGCCAATGCTTCACATCAAGGAAAGTGCCCCATTCCTCCTTGTGCCCAGTAAAGCGCTTCATAAAAGAAGCATAGCAATACTTGCAGGCATGTGTACAGCCCACATAGGGATTGACCGAGTAACCGCCTACCGGCAGACTAGACTTAGTCATGATATTCTTTGTTTCCACCTCACGAATGAGGATTCCATTTATTACTTCTTCCATGATTTCTGTACCTCTAACACTTTATTAAATTCTTCCGGCATTTCCTGAATCATATTTTCATCCCCTATGATAGGGACAAGGTCTTCCTTCATAAACACCGGAATGCCGAGCTTATGTGCCTGGTCCGCCAGAGACCATGCCCATTCCGGCTCCGTGTGAATCTTCCTGCTCTGAGCTCCAGTCATGGTGCCGACAACGATCCAATTGATTCCGGAAAGGTCAACTGTGCCGGGATCGTCGAATAACGGCTCAAAGGTAACATGGTAATGTTTTGCTCTGACATTTTTCCGAAGGGCGTCGATACGCCACAGTTCTGCTTTCCTCGTCACCGTAACGCCAAACCATACGTTTTCCAGATCGGTATCAAAATCCAGCAAATCAGGTCGCTTGGTAAGGAACAGGAACTGATGCTGTGGATTTTCACGGATTTTTGCAAATACCTCGTCTCTCCATTCCGGCTTCCATCCGGAGAGATCGCTCATGCCGGTAAGAAGAAAGTTCTGCGGACGTTTCTTTTCCATCATCTTGAGCTTACCCGGAAAGAATTCAGGGTCAGCGAAATCATCAATCATATGCCAGCGTTTCATGTTGTTGCGGGCATAGCAATATGTACACCCCACTGTGCAGCCAATGACGATATTCATGTTCTGAATCTGATCTTTGATACAAATACTCATGACTTCTGCCACTCCTCAAGATTCTTTCTGATGCGGTCGAGGCATTCCTCAAACCAGGTAATTTCTTCCTCTGAAAAATCTTTGTAGTAAATACTGCCCATCTCATCAGATACAGAATCGTACTCACCCTTTAAGACTTGTGCTTTCTCAGTCAGAAACAGGAGTGTTTTCCTTTTGTCCGTTTCAGACTGAACACGGCTTATCAGCCCTTGATTTTCCATTCTTTCCAGCATCGTAGTAAGAGATGTTATCGCTAATCCGCATTTAGTCGAGAGTGATCTGATTGAGATACCATCCTCTTGCCACAGCACATAAAGAATACGTCCCTGGGCTCCATTAAACGCATCAATATTCTTTTCACTGAGAATCTTCTCAAAAATCCGGTCTCCAAGCTGTTTTATTTTGGTGACAAGAAATCCTCCATTCATTTCCATACAAAAGCTCCTATATAGTAGTTTATTAAAAACATACTATATAGGAGCCTTATTGTCAACAGTTTATATGTCTTAATAGGTAAATTCCGTTTTTTCAATTCTCCAAACTTGAATTGAGATTTCACATATTCTAAGGGATTTAATAATTGTTATATTATGTTATCAAATTCCTTACAAGCCCTTGAAAACACTAAGTTTATCGCAGGTGAGCTTTCCCTTAGGCTTTCCCTTATGTTATATCTTCCCATACGAGTTTACGAACTCTGATAAGGGAAAGAAAATTATATAAAACAATATAACACAAAATAAAACTGACATGGTGAACTGATTGAAATGCTTCTGATTTTTTTACTGATGATTGAATGATAAGGAGATTCGATACGATGAGAACAATATTTGCAGAATACAATCCTAATCAAAACAGCATTGATGTTTATACCTGTGCAGGCTTTACTTGACAAACTCATCATTTCTTCCATGTCAATACATCCCGGCATACTCATATCAGTTTCTATGCCAGCACATCAAATGTCGAAACTCCGCTTTCCGTCACTCCTATAGAAGTTGAAGTACCTAGCAATTCCACCATTTTTCCTGTCAGGTCAGCTACATCTTTTCCATCAATTTTCAGATTATATTGCCGTTCTTCCTGCTCCTGTTTTTCGGCACGCTGTTTTTCCAGTCTTTCCTCTGTCTCCTTCTTTTCTGATTTCCTTTTCTCGAGTCTTTCTTCAAGTTCTTTCCTTGCTTTTTCTGTTCCCGGATCAACTTCATCTTGAGTACACATTACAGAACTCATGCTATCATATCCATTTATAGTAATACTATAACTCAGTATCTTTGCTCCTCTTGCTGCCACATAAGCTCTTGACTGTTCTATTGTTTTTGGTATTAGCGATAAATTGTACTCCAACCATTGTTTTGTCTTTTCATCTCCCATAGCCTCTGACAAAAGAGAACTGCTTATATTTACGGAATAATCCCTGCTTCGCAAGCAATCGTATTTTTGTGTTAAATAGTTCTTATATTCATGGGCATTCTTATATGTCCTGCCCGTTTTGTTTCCAGCATTTTGTGTATCGCCATAACGATTCGTATATGACGCATAAGTTTCTATTCCTGTAACTGCCATATTAACATATCTCCTTTCATTATTCGGAGTCCTTCCAACTATGCCACCTGTTGGATTTCTCTCAGAATCAATATGATATTGATCACACGCTAGCTTCAAATATACTTTGACTAATACCTTTCATCCACATATTCTGCGTTGCTCCATACCCTCTTTCCTGCCCTATATCATACAACCCACTGCTGTCAAAGCCTATTTTCAATACTAAATCATTTTCTTTTTTCCATCCATTCTTAGCATATTCCAACCATCTATTAGAATAAAGTTCATACCCTGCGCCATTTTTAGACTTTTCCTTAAACAAGGCAAGTAAATCTGTGCCATCCTCTGCAATAAAAGTACCATTTCTATATGTCGCATTGCGTGCATCATACCCTGTTGTCTCATAGACTTCATGCCATAAAGAATATTGGTTCGCCTTTTTCATATTTGCTTGCGAATTAACAATTTCATTGTCTGAATCATGCATACAAATCCACGCATGCGTCCAAATATTTTTTGCATTATCTCCTTCATTCAGCAATTTTTCTATCTGCGATAATGTGTCTCTATCTGCATTTCCTGACACAGTTAATTGATATGTATATGGATCAATAGAAAATGTCAAATCTGCTTGTTTTGATAATGATATTCCATTTTTTGAAAACAGATTTGAAATTTGCTGATTTACAACACTTCTTGCATATTGCTTTTCCTTGTCAGTATTGCGTATATAACCTGTACTTCTTGAACCTCCTGTATATACATCCTTGTAATTTCTTAATGCATAATCATACCGGGCAAATCCAGCCGAATATTTTCCTCCTGTTTGTAACATTCTTTTCTCATTGCGGTAAGCTATGGAACGCTGATCTTCTGTCATATATGAGCAAAAATTAGGTGAGGTCACATCACAATATTTTGATTCGATATATGCCATTGGATCAGAATGAGACAAATTTTCTTTGTACACTTTATCATAATGCTCCTGCAAAACTTTTTGTACGAAACGATCTTCCTCGGTAAGTCCATCATATTGATAACCTACAGTTGTACCTGCACTGGAAGTGTTTGGCAGATTATTTAAATCCCTGCCTACTGGAATGTTATTATAATAGTCAGAATTATTTACAGTAACCATACTATCCCCTACCTTATATAAGTCTCATAACAACTGCCAACATTCTCTTACAACATTAAACAACCTTTCATGTCTCTAGAAAATATTTTTTTTAGCATTGTGATATATTGTTTTAGCAAATAACCTCTGAGTCGTTTCCATAAAGTTCTTATCGCTACTCATAATATCCCCAATTACACTCTTTGCAATTCCTGCTGTGTATTTCGGTTCTTCACGCATTTCTAAAAATCTTTTTTGTGCTTTCTCCATCATGGATACCGCAGTATCTATATATTCTTTTTGTTCTGCTGTATTCTTCTTCACATTAGTTGTTTGAAAGAATTTAGAACCGTCATTTGTCTGCTGACATACAATATATCCCGCCAGATTTGCTAATCGCTTATTATATGCCCTGTCTAAACCTGCCAAGTCTTCATCTAGTGTTAATGAATTTTCTCCTGTGAGATTATAAGAAACCTGACGTTCTCCATTCTCATGTTCTTTCACAATATAATTGTAACGTGTTTCATAAGCATCCATCATAGACTTCATCACATCTTCTAGATTGTATTTTCCGTCTTTTAACGTCAGTCCACTATATTCTCTCATAGAAATATAATGTTCCCATTCAACCTCATTTGTATCTTGTATTGTTAATTCATATCCTATCGGTTCCTCAACTTTTGGCTTTACTTCTCTTAATTTTTCCCGCAATGCCTGCCTTCCTTCATTCGATATTTCTACATTGTCTATCTGCTTATTTTTATAAGCAACATTGTCATCCATACCTCTGAAATCTTTACTCTTTCTTTCCATTTCGAATAAACAAAACCTATCGTAAGAAGGTGTTTGAAATATTTTCATATCCGCTCCTTTCACATTTCGCAATCGCCTATTCACTTTCATGTTTACTAATTAGTGATATACATTTGCTTAAATTAGTCACTCATACAATATTCCTATACTTCCTTATCAATCTTACTTGACGTTAGAGAAGAATTCGTTTTAGAATATGTACCATTGTTTGTATAAGTCGCACTTGCGCGATTCGCAGCATTTGATATACCAGCTGCTTTCTGGGCTGTTTTGCCTGCAAAGGAATTGTAACCTGTAAAAACCGTTTTCAATGAACTGATATCTGCTTTCTTCAATTCATCTTCATCCAGCTCCAGCTTATTCCCCTTTCCTATGGTAATACCTATTTTAGAAAGTAAATGACTGGTTTTGTCTGTCATGCCTGTCATCCATGAAGCATTTCTAAGGACATCTTTTGTATTGGATTCTCCTGCCTCCTTAACAACATCATTATAATCATCAATAAAAGATTTCACTTTTTTGGTAATTGCATCCCAGTCATAATCCTCTACCTCTGTTTCTTCCCCGGTCTTTTCATCCTTCTTTTTTATTTTCTTTTTTTCCCAGAGTGACGCATCGTTTAGTGCATCTGCTGATTTTTTCAGGGAATCCGCACTTGTTTTCATCAGTGTAAGCTTCTGTAAAGTATCGCCTTTACCCGATAATTTTTCTGCATCCTGCTTTGCATAATATGCTTTCATAAGTTTTCCATAGCTTCCGTTTTTAATCGCAGCATAATCAGAAAGCATATTGGTGTTTCCTACGGATGAACTGTCGGAAGTTCCTCCAAATAATGCGGAATAATCTACATTGCTGTTATATTTACTTGTGTAATCACTAAAACTCTTAATCTCTGACATAATACCATTCTCCTTTACCAACTATAAACGAATATCAATCGGTGTATACACTGCCTGCTGTGTTGCATTCTGTGCATTTTCCAGAGTCGGTGTTTCTACTGTCACCTGTGTTTCCCCTTTGATATCCGTATTCTTTACGCTGTCTGTCTCCTCTGCCGCAGCCCCCGCAGATTCCTGTGTTTTCTCGGATTTATCAGTATTGTTCTTTGTTGCAGTGTCTTCTGTATTGCTGTTCTCCGCTTTTGCAGCTTCTTCTACTGATTTATTTGCATCTGCAAGTGTAGACATCTGTGCTGCTGTCGCAGACTGTGCCTTTGCCTGCAGCTCTGCCAGTTCTTCTTCCTTCTTCTCAGTATTTCCTTTTCCGGCATCCTGTTTGATTTCAGATTCAAGCACACTGGCACGTCCCTGTATCTGTGTTGCCATACTTCCCTGCACCTTTGCCTGTTTCATGGAAGAATCTGCGGAGATCATCGCCTGCATACTTGCCTGTGACAATCCGGTGTCTTTCTTTTTAGAAGTGCTACTTGTTCCAGCCACCATATCATCCATAGATGACGAATTTTTACTCTGCTGTTCCTTTCTCTGCTCGATCTGGTGCTGTCTTAACTGCTGATTGAGATTGTTAATCTCCTGCTGTATCTCCTGACGCTTTTTCATCTTATCCTCTAATGACATTTCTTCATTCGATGATAAATCCTGTAGCTTCTGCTGTGCATTTGCAATCTGATTCTGAATATTTTTACTTACAGAATCATTCCCCTGTGTCATTCCCATTGTTCCTGTCTGCGTATTTGTCCCACTAAATCCATTGATCCTCATCGTATTGTCCTCCTTGAGCTTAAATTCTGAAATCCGTTTCCTTAAAAATCTGTACAACATGATTTCTCTTTACTGATTCTTTCGGCATATCTTTCTTTACAATAAACAGCGATGTTGTGAACCGCCCTTTTTTTGTTGTGAAGCAAATAAAAAACACTAAATATTCTGATGTTTCACAGATTACTTAGTGCTTTTTGTCCTTATTCTACCTGTAACATAATACTTAGAACCACTTCCTGATTCTCCTGCTCTAAAAATATATCTCCCATATACATCCTTGCAACCCTCCGGATATTATGCAGTCCAATTCCATGCTCCTTCCCGGATTTCGTTGTTTCCGGCAGATCACTGTCCTTATAATTTAACTCTCCCTCATATCTGTTCTTTATGGTTATCATAAAAATACTGTTTTTCCGAAAAGAAGAGATACTGATATAAGGATTTTCTCCACTTACATTTTCCATGCAATTATCCAGTGCATTGTTTAAGATCACGCTTAAATCAAATGCATTTAATTTCGTATCTTTTGGATAATGAAAATCTGATATAAAACGAATCTGCTTTTCCTTTGCTTCTCTTAACTTTTCCATCAGAATCACATCAATGACAGGACTCCCCGTTTTTATCTCAGGAGATATTTCATTCCACTCCTTTTTCAAATGCTCCATATATTCTGCTGCATCATCCATATGATTCTCTGCCACAAGATGTTCCAGCATCTGTATATGATTCCCCATGTCATGACGCAGGCTGCGGATATCCTGATACAGCTTTTCCACTTCCCCGATATGCTTTTTCATATCACTGACCTGATTTAATACCAGCTCCTGCCCTGTCTGTTCTTCCTGTGCCACCTTCCAGTTTTGAAACATCGTAGTCATAACAAGAATTGCTATGATAGAGATAAAATAATGCACGAAGCTTAAAGTTCCATAAAATCCATAGGTATCTGTCAGGCTCTTTCCTGTATCTTTTTCATAAATATTCAGATAATATTGCAGAATACCATACCCTGTAACTCCCACAAGAGAAGGTATGATAAGCATTACCAGCTCTTTAACGCTCATTTCATCATTTTTGTATACATATGCTTTATTGATCAGACCGATTGCAACTGCAAGGAAAACGATACAAAGCACAATATCCAGAATTCTCGTTCCAGCATAAAGTACATATTGCAGCCATTGTCTTCCTGCAATCGTATTTCCAAAAACCAGAGCTTTTGTGATAAAATCATCCATTCTGCCTGCCATTGCAACCGCAAGCCAACGGATAGAAAAAAATGTCACTGCAAGAAATATTTTCTGATAAATGTTTCTTCTGTCCTGTACATACATCACAAGAAATGCAGCCACAACTCCCAGCATATATGCAGAAAAATTGCCAATCTGCTGCGGTATCAGATACAGCACAGACATAATTCCAATATAAACAATACTGACCAGAGCAGCTTCCCTTTTCTTTTTCATATATGGATATACAAAAACACCAAAACAGTTTCCTGTAATAATCAAAATTGCAATAACAGAAAACTTCGATGTGATCATCCAACATCTTTCCACTAAACTCATCTGACTTCATTTCCTTTCCTCTGGTTATACTTCAGATATTGCTTCACAAACTCCGGATAATTCTTTTTTGCAATCAATGCAGTTCCATTTTTCATAATTACACAAGTTGCATCATATTTTTCTACATATTTAAAATGTACAAGATAGGCTCTGTGTGTTCGGAAAAAATCTGTTCCTGCCATATCACTTAATTCCTGTAATTTACCATAGTATTCAATATCCGTACTTCGTGTATGGATAATAACTTTCCGGTTATACACCTCGGCATACACAATATCACGCAGAAAAATTTTTATATGACTTCCGGCGGTCTGTACCATGATATATTTTTCGTCTTTTTCAAGTCTGGAACTCCTTTTTATGTTATGGACTGCCTTTGTCACAACCTCTTTAAATTTCTCATCGGAAAATGGCTTAACCAGATAATGAAATGCTCCGACATCAAATGCCTGAAAAACATACTCCTCTGCTGCTGTCACAAAAATGAGTATCATATCCTCATTGTTCTGACGAAGTACCTTTGCCGTTTCCATCCCATCCATTCCCGGCATCTGAATATCCAGAAAAAGAATATCCGGCTTACTGCCACTTGCGATCAGTTCATCACCCGATAAATATTTATCTATAACCGCATCCGGCAATAACTTTTTTATTTTTTCTTCCAATACCTGAACCATAGATACTTCATCATCGCAGATAGCAATTCGCATATTGTCACTTCCTTGCTTACATATATTTATAGCTATTATATCGGATAAGTTCATGCAATATCTATCTGGAATGTTGTGAATTGACCTTTTTTTGTTGTGAAAAGGTCATCAATTTATGTTAACAAATTTGTAAACATGAATAGAAGAACATAGTAATCCATATAATAGGGAAAACAGAAGAATTTATCTCGCCCATTTGGCTTGGTTCTGTTTATTATATTGCCTAGAACTTTCCACCTCATTCTGCAGTCTATCAAGTTTCTCCGACATTGTTTCTGTCTTATCCTTTGAAACAACTACATTGTCATAGCCTTTCTTCCAATCTTCAACTTTCTGCTGATAATCTGCAAATGCCGTCTTAGATTCCTTATAACTTAGATGAAATTCATTCATGTTCTCAAATCCATAATTGCGAACCATGTTTGAAAGTCCAATCTTCAGGCGATCAATATAATCTGTCTTTTCATCAATCTTTCTCTGCAACTCTGCTTTCCTTGTGAGCTTTATCTACCAAATCAAGAAGTTCCGGAATAAGCTCTGTTAATCGTACAAATCTTTGTACCTGAGCTCTACTTTCCCCAACTTGCTTACTCAAGACTTCATCCGATTTCAACTTCGTCTCATTTTGAGACAAAGTTAAATCTGTTCTGATTCCCTGCCTTTTCATTGCCTCAAGTTTCATCTTATAAGCAAAAGCTTTCTCACTCAGTCATCTTGACTCCTTTCCTCCAGGATTCAGGAAATAAAAAATGCCTGCCTGGAACTTTTATAGATAGTAAAGTTCCAAACAGACATTGCTGTTTGACTATTAGCTACAGCTAATAGAATTGAATACTGTTTCAGCTAATTCATGTTTGCAGGTTTGGGAGAGATTGTTTCTTTTCCCGCCTTTTCTCTGATTTACATCCCCGAATAAGGGGTGACAACAGAGCGGAATCCAAATGTTAGCTGGACTTCCTAAAACCCATGTTTGCAAAACGGTAATTTTGATTAGCTGTCAGCTAACAAAAATCGGATTACGTTAGCTGGAAATTGATTATTTTGAATGGAATTTCATGTCACGAACGTGATTAGAAAACAAAAAAAGCGTTCGTTGTCAGCTAATCCAGCTAACATTTTCGAACGCTTTGAAGCCCGTCGCCAAGAGGATTTGAACCTCCGACCCCTCGCTTAGGAGTTCAAGTCCATACTGGAAACCTATATTATTTTAAGTTAATACAAGTCAAGTAAAGCATTGATTTTTCTACCTTTCCTGTAAATCCATGTCAAAATAAGAAAACTGAAAATCATCTAAGTTAAGCACCTCTCGCTGACAAATGAGTGACACTGTCACCCTGAGGGTTCAACCATTCCGTTCCTACGAATTCATATTTATGGCTACCATTCTCACTCAATATGCGGTAATGATAACACTGTTTTCTTATTAGATTACCTATATTATAACGTGTGCGAGGTCGGATGTCGATTGTTTTTTGACCATTATTTACTTCTATTTGCTTTAACTTAAAAAGCCAGAAGCTAATGCTCCCAGCTTTACTTTTTTTATTCCATCAGTTTTACAAACTTGAATTTGACTAATTATTGTGTTTTAATGATTCTATAAACTACCCCCAATTGAGCAGGGTATGTTTCTTGAATCATTCCATTAAACCATATTGTAACGATATCTCCCACCTGAACATCTTCCGCTAAATTTTCTGCCGATACATAATACTCTCCATCATTCATCTGACAAAAGCCTTCAGCTGTACTCACATGCGTTACAAGAAGTTCTCCATCATCGGTAATTTCTTTTACTTTTGCATTAAAATTGATAACCTCTATTGGAATAGACGTATCATCTTTTTCAATATCTCTAAATATGATTCGTTCGTCATCAATGACTACTATGAGCTGACCTTCAGAACTCCTTTGATAATAATATCCGCTTCCGAAATTTGATTGATTATTTTCAGATGGTAACTCTGTCCCTGCCACTGTTGACACAATTTCTCCATCCATTGTTCCACAACCAGGCATTGACGCTACATATCCTGTGTCTTTATATATAACACCATCAACCATAACACATGGAGGATATGAGCCAGTATCTGCTATTTGCTCATTTTGTACTACATCATCATTTTCTTTATTTTCTGTTTCTACGGACACATTTCCAGACACAGGTTCTTTATTTTCTTGATTCGTTCCACATCCAGCCATTCCCAGCACCATACATAATACAAGCAGATAGATTACTTTTTTCATAATACATGCCTCCTTAACTTATATTTTTTAACTCTATAAACTGGAATTTTCTCAATTCTTCATCTCTGTTTTTTCCCTTTTCCAATTAATTAATAGACCAATCGTTGAAATAACAAAAATTAATGCTGATGTTAGAGAAAAAATACCATCAGTAACCACAAATATGATAAACGTGGCTAATGGAATATAATTAAGAATACTTTTCAAAATTTTCATGTCCAATCCTCCTTTTTAAAATCTCATTAATCTTATAAAATATTTTGTTCTAAAAACTCCGATTTCTCAGTTTCAAAAATTAGAATTTAAGGTTCTCTTTTATTTTCAAAATAAGCTTCAATCTTTTTATCTACAACAATTCCTACAGGTGTCAAAACCAATAAAATAATTACCATTATTATCAATGTAAAAACCATCGCCCCATCAAAACATTTATCAGCAATAAGTTATTTTTCTTCTATAGCTTCTGTTACATTAGTTCTATATTTCTCTTCACATGCTTTTAAGTAATCAAAGCATAATCCTCCATCACATCTATAGAAAAACGGATCTTTACAAATTGTATTATCACTATTGAGAATAAATACAGGTATGATATCTTTATCGTTGCTGTTTATATAACTAATTTTAAAACTGTATCCCATTCTTCCAAGTGAAATGCCATCTCTTTTCATTGAAATACCTTGAATATTCGCCACTATATATTCAATATCTTCTGAATCGGTGATAGTAAAACCAGTTCCTGTATTTCCATCGAACACATTTATATGGTCTACCTCAGAAGGATTTACATTCTTACCGAATTTCTTTGGCATGAAATAGTAACCTACTGTTCCTACCAATAACACAGCAATTAAAATAACCAGAATACGCAGTTCCTTTTTCATACACTCTTTACCTCCACAAATATCGATTTGTTTATTGCCCTTTTATAACGGTTGCATCATTTCAAGAATGATTCCATCCGGGTCTCTGAAATAAAACGCTCTGCTTTCCCCGAATCCATCTGCCCTGAAATCGAAATACTGCGGTTCAGACAAGCACTCCACATGATTTTCAATCAGGGTTCTGTAGACAGAATCAATGTCATCCGTATAGAAGCACACTTCTGAGATAGAGGTCATAAACAAGTCAGATTGTTCTTTATGGATTTCGCTGTCTACAAACTGAATCAATTCAACAGGTGGTGTTTCAATATTCTCAGAACCATTCAAATAAGCAACCCTTGCCTTACAATTTTTCTTTTGAAACATTTTATCTGTCTCTTCGCCAACCATCATGATTTCTCCTTGATATTTAAGTCCAAGTATATCTCTATAAAATGCAATTGATTTGTCTAAATCTGAAACCGTCAATCCTACATGATATATTCTTCCAACCATTTACTATTCCTCCTTAACAAATGATAAATACCGATTTACAGACTTCTCGTATATATATTTTACCACATAATTTTTCTAAAACACAGACTTCTTAATCCTTAATTTTCATATCTGCTATTATACGTTCTTCCCTCTGTCTCTCTTCACAATAATCCCAGAAGTCTTTCAATGCTTCCTCATCCGATTTCCACGGCAATGGTATGGGATCCAATTCATCTAATCACTTCACAAGTTTGCGTACCTCTTCGGTATCGAACTCCTCATCACTTGCCTCCATTACATAAAAATCCAGTTTTTCATTTATCATTCTGATTTCTTCGTCTTTGGTCATGTTAAAACCTCCCTACATTATATACATGGCACTTCTCGACAAATTCTTACAAATAACTACAAATTTTTTCACAAGAAACGAAAAAAACGATACTGCATAGATTTCCTACTCCACACAATATCGTTCTTCTATATTTATACTTTCATTGTCTTCACCAGAGAAGTAAGCAAAGCCGCCATCTCCGGATTGCCAAGTACTTTCATCAGCAGTTCGGGATCTACTCCCTCCGGTATGCAAAACAATTTCTTCTGCCCGGTTGTGAATGTTATTGCAATGCTGCACCCATTCCATTTGACAGGTACGCTTTAATTCCTCGGTCACGCCCTCGGCAGCTTTCATCTGCTCCATGATGGTATCTAACTGTTCCTGTGCCTGTTCGTTCAGGTCTGCAAGATATGTCCACAATTCTCCGATCAGTATCAATGTATTCAATCTGACTGGGTGGACTTCTCTTAAATATTCCCTGTGCATCCGTCCGTACTTTCCGATGGGACGGTGTTCTTCTGGCAACTTCAAGTTTGGGATATAGTAATCTCCGACAAGAATATAATCAATTCCGTTTTCTGTTATTCTTGATTTCAATTCGCTCATATTTCTAATCTCCTCATTCTGGCCCATTTTTTTGCAAGTCTGGCTCTCCAGAAATATTGGTAAATCATTGATAAAATTGAGAATGAAACATAAGAACTGCCATTTATAGAAGTATTTAAGACGATTTGAGACTTTTATTCTGAACAGCAAATCCTGCCGTGGCAGAGACATACTGAAATTTGACTTGCCTATTTTCTTAAAATCTCATGTGGAGCTTCTATTTCATTTGCCAAGGTATGCTCTGTTAATTCTGACATCAATTTCAATTTTTTATTAATCAATGGTCGCATACAATTAGGAACATGTTCCTGATGCGCTCTGTGGATTGCTACACATACCTTGCCATTTCTCAGATTAGAAAAGCCATCCGAAATCGCCTGGTCTTCCATTGAAGAAATCCATAAGCGCTCGAATGGCTTTTTGCATTTTGCCTGATTGTACACCAGACGGAATATCAATTCTCCTTCACGTCCGGCATCTGTTGCTTCTACTAATCCTGTTACATCTTCCCTCTCCATCAGCTTTTTTAAGATGCTAAACTGCTTTCTGGTCGCAGCTACAATCTGATAATTCCATTGTGAGGGAAGAATTGGGAGATCATCATATCTCCATTTTTCGTATTTCTCATCATAAGACTCCGGGGATGCAAGCTCCACCAGATGTCCCACACACCAGCTGACGATATATCCATTGCCCTCCAGGTATCCGTCTTCTCTCTTATCTGCACCAATTACCTTCGCAATGGACTGTGCCACCGAAGGCTTCTCGGCAATCACTAATTTATATGACATTCAAATCCTCCTTTTGTGGTAAAAAAATATAGGCGTTTGCGAAACGCCAAAAGCCGCATAAATACGGCATTTTTTTTTAAAAATAAAATATCTCCTCAAGGTTTATGGTAAAATAGAGTTGCGAGAAACTATCAACCAATCCACCTAAAGGAGATATACCTACATGATAACACATAAGCAGCTCACTTTGGCAAAAATTTTTGATGATTGCCAAAATAAATTCGACAATGACAAATACCAGTTCCTTTCACTTCTTGATGAAATTGTTCCTGTTTCTTTTGTTTCTCATTTTCACGCTTCAACCGGAAGACCTCGCAAGCACCAACTTTATCCAATGCTTAAAGCTTTTCTGATTCAGCGTATATTCTCAATCCCGACTGATATGCTCCTGATCGTTTTCTTGAAATACTCTCAGGAATTACGTGATTTCTGTGGCTTTGATGTTGTTCCTGATGCCTCAAAATTTACCCGTTTTAAACAGGATTTCCTGATGGACTTACAATCTATGTTCGATCACATGGTTGATATGACCGAACCGATATGCCAAAAACTTGATCCTCATCTGGCAGCTATGACCATCTTCGATACCTCTGGCATTGAAGCCTGGGTGACTGAAAATAATCCAAAATACGCAAACCGTATTATCAAGCAGTTAAAGGCTTTCAAGAAATCCCATAACCTTGATGATTCCTATGATCCTTATAAGGCTGCTTATGGTTCCATGCCTACGCATGCTGCTTCCAATCAGGCAATCCAGCAGATGTACATTAATGGACATTTCTGTTACGCCTATAAGTTTGGCATTGTAACCAACGGACTTGGCATTGTCCGTGATATCACTTTCTATAACAAAGAGTTCCTAAAGGCTCATCCGGATATCGTTGTGGAAAAGAAATCTGACTCTCCTGATGAGGATAAATCTCTTGCCGATTCAAAAGCCCTGCTTCCTGTCCTGGTTGATTTCTTTCAGAAGCATCCGCTTATCGCCCCTAAGACTTTTCTTGGTGATGCTGCTTTTGACACGATTGAAATCTACAAATCTCTTTTCGGTGAAATTGGATTTGAAAAAGCATTTATTCCTCTCCGCGTAAAACTTTCTATGAAAGATAACGGTTATACTATCAACGAAAATGGTGTTCCCTGTTGTCCTCATGATTCTTCGCTTCCTATGAAAAGAGAAGGTAGTAAATCACACTTAAAAAGCAAAATTCCCACGCTGAAATTTGTCTGCCCGAAAATGAAATGGGAATACAATAAGGCAGATAAAACAAAACGCCGTGTATGCCATTGTGATAATCCCTGCACAACATCTTCCTGTGGAAGAATGATTTACGTTTATCCTGAAAAGAATCTTCGTGCCTATCCCGGAGTGGAACGGGGTTCAGAAGAATGGGAAGAAACATATAAAATCCGTGTAAACGTTGAAAAATCTATTAACCACTTTAAAGACAGCTTTTACGAATAAATAACTCACAATCAATATATAACACACATAACGCACGGATGTCAACCTTTTTCTGTTCTAGCGTATAAAATACAACATGTAAACCCTTGCATCCACAGATTTATCTTTTTGAATACAAGCTACTACCGACATAAAAGCCAAATTTAGTAAACGGTTAACTGGATGTTCCACAAAAACCGTGGAACGATCAGTTAATTTTTTTAGGCCACAAAAACAGTGGCTAAAAAAACGTAGCCGTTGACAAAATTAGACTTTTATATACACGGGCGAACAAGCACAGCTTAGGCAAGCTGTGCTCCGCACACTATCTATTCGCATTCCGTTCCGCATCTTCTTCCGCTTCTTCCATGGTATCACCAGTACCGAAAGATACTTTCGGATAAACAGTACCATCACTATCTATCCAATCACCATCCGAATTATAATAGCCATCAGTACCGATAACACTAGAATAAACCGAACGAAAACAAATATATTCTTTTAATTTTACCCCACAAAACACTAATGCAAAAGCAACCAATAAAAAACAAAGAAAATTTATACTTTTTCTTAAATTGGAAACTTCTTTTACAAGTTTATCATCATCCATGCATTGCACCCCCTTTTCAGAATACAATGATTATAACACAAGTGCCTTTGTCCGCGCAAGCTGTCCGGACAAAGGCACTAAGTTTATCTTTTTTTCATTCTTTTTTTTAACCGTTTCGAACGATTGGTAATAGCATCATTATCCGGATTTATTTCTCCACGCATGGTAAGTATTTCTTCCTCACATGAGTAAAAAGTGTCCCCATAGTCAAGTAGGGGACACCCTGCCACTCGGGACTAACTATTCAAATGGGGTAAAAAAATAGATAGCCCACAACCTTTCTTTTGATTATGAGTTATCTATATTTTTTTTATCTCACACGATAATTTATATCGTAAAAGCTCCATTTTGCAAATAGTTTGTAACCGCCATGCTCAGAGGGGGAGATAAAAATATCGCATGGCACAAACTACCATTCCGGCTGCGCCTGCATTTTCGCAAAACACCGTTCACTTTTGCGTAGCTAATCGTAAAACCCAGAACGAAAAAACGCTTCATGCCGATTTACTTTTGGCTGGCATAGCTCAACTTGTTACAGTAATCGTTGCTGATAAAATTCATCAACATCAATACATTCGAAGTCTTAAGCCTTTGATTGCTTAAAATTGAGATTTTATAAATTTTTCTGCTTCATACTAACTATGAAGCCTTTTTGTCATGCCCTAAATGAATGACTGCCACCTTCCATTCCAAGAATCCTGCATTGCAGGATTTTATCCTTGTTTTCAATCAAGATTGCGAACTTGTTTCGCAATTACCTATATAGTAGTAAAAATCCTCAGCAGAATTTCTCCTGCTGAGGCACCTTTATCTCATTCCATCTGTTTACTTTATGTACTTATCCAGTTCATGAGATACCGCAAGCACATTGTCAAGTTTCTGTTTTGCCTGCTCGGCATTGTTTAAATTCTCAACTGACAGATCCGCTACCTGTACGGAAGAGGACGTCACTTCTTCCGTTGTTGCAGAAAGATTACTGATATTGTCTACAATCTGATTGTTTGCATCCGACAGACGGTTTAACATGCCGTCAATGCCTTCGATCTCCTGAACCAGTGTATTGACATTCTCATTCATTCCCGAAAAACTCTCAGACGCTTTCGCAATCATGGAATCCTGCGCATTGGTAGCCTCAATCGAACGGCTCACCGCCGTTGCTGCATCCTCTGCATTTTTAAACAATTCATCCAGAATCTGTGCAATGCTTTCTGTCTCACTTCTGGTTTTCTCTGCCAGCTGACGGATTTCATCAGCCACTACAGCAAACCCTTTTCCGGCTTCCCCTGCACGGGCACTCTCAATAGAAGCATTGAGCGCCAGCAGATTGGTCTGACTGGAAATGGAAAAGATGGTATCTGCAATACTCTTTACTGCCTCGGTACGCTCCTGTAACGCTTTCATGGAATCTGCCACTCCGGAGTTTGTCTCTGCGATTACCGCGGACTGTTTCTTCAGATGTTCCATGATCTCCATACTCTTCTGATTCAGTTCCCCGGACTGCTTTGCCACTTTTACCATATTCTCGGAACTTTCCAGTGTCTGCTCAATTGAATGCTGGATATCCTGTGTCATGGTTGTCTGTGTCTGGATATTTTCCGCCGTGCTATGCGTGCTGGAAGAAATATCTTTCATCGCACCATTGACCACCTCTGTCGATCCATTCAGATCATTGACAATCTTCATCACGGATTCCGTACCCTTACGCACTTCTTCCGCCACACCGATCACATCGTCTAAAATTGCCTGCTGCTTCCGCTGCTCCTGCTGTTCACTGTGCCGGGTATCATGGTTGAATTTCTGTGCCACATTTGTTGTAAAGATCACAGCAAATACCAGTACCCCCAGTGCCAGCAGATCCAGTACAAGATTGGTTGTCCCGGCTACGCCTTCCGGCTGCTGACGGATCTGACCAAAGACAGTCAGCGCATTCAATACAAGATAACCGATGCCGCCGATTCTGGAATATTTCGGATCAAAAAACAAAATACAGCCGATAAAAGGAGCCAGTCCCAGAAAACGGATAAAGCTCTCCGTATAAGCAAAAGTCATGAAAAATGATACGAGATATAACCCGATCAGTGCCAGATATCTCAGCCGCTCCGATTCCGGACGCCACTTCCATCCGATGAGCAATGCACCTCCGGAGACTACTGCAATCACACTGACAAATGCCGCAAAGCCCAAAGAACGTACTCCTTTTGCTCTTGATGCCCAGAGCATAAACAGAATAAATGCATAAAAAATCAGATATTCTGTTACAAGAAAACGGTTTACTCTCTGTATCTGCTGCCCTTTTTCCGCAAAGCGATAATATTTTTCTTTTATTTTCATAATCAGTCCTCTTTCCTGTTATAGTTATAACACACGAAAGTTTCTGTTTCCATACTAGCACAGAGCAAAATAAAATGCAATTCTGTCCGCTGTAATAATCTTATTCCAGTTCTTCCATGACACTCTTATATGCCGGACGAATAATTTTGTTGCATCCCACCAGCTCCTCCAGCCGGTGTGCACTCCATCCTGCAATTCTTGCAATGGCAAACAATGGTGTATATAATTCCGATGGAATGCCGAGCATTTCATACACAAAACCACTGTAAAAATCCACATTTGGACTGACGCCTTTAAAAATATGACGCTTCTCTGCGATCAGTTCCGGAGCCACTTCTTCTATCATATTGTAAAGATTCATGTCTTTCTGGCGCCCTTTTGCCTCCGCGAGATGCTCCACATAGCTGTGGAACACACGCTCTCTCGGATCAGACAGGGAATACACGGCATGTCCCATACCATAGATCAGTCCCTTCTTATCAAAGACCTGTTTCGGTGAAATTGGATTTGAAAAAGCATTTATTCCTCTCCGCGTAAAACTTTCTATGGAAGATAACGGTTATACCATCAACGAAAATGGTGTTCCCTGTTGTCCTCATGATCCTTCGCTTCCTATGAAAAGAGAAGGTAGTAAATCACACTTAAAAAGCAAAATTCCCACGATGAAATTTGTCTGCCCGAAAATGAAATGGGAATACAATAAAGCAGATAAAACAAAACGCCGTGTATGCCATTGTGATAATCCCTGCACAACATCTTCCTGTGGAAGAATGATTTACGTTTATCCCGAAAAGAATCTTCGTGCCTGTCCTGTACCCATACTCTTCCGATTGTTTTGATCAGCTGCTGTAATCCTTTGACCGGGAGATAAGCAGCCTGCACCGGTATCAATACAGAATCTGCACATGCCAATGCGTTAATTGTCATCATTCCAAGTGAAGGCATACAATCAATTATTATGTAATCATAAAATTCTCTCAGCCTGTCTACCATAGATCTCAGAATCAGTTCCCTGCTCATGGCATTTACCAAAGACACCTCTATCGCTGATAATTCAATGTTGGCTGGGATAAGGTCCACTCCTTCCTTATGGTGTAAGATAGTCTTTTCTATATTCAGTTTTTCATCATTCACAATGTTCATCATCAGTGTTGCCAGAGAATACTCCATTTCATCCGGCTCCTCATAACCTAAGCTGATTGTAAGACTTCCTTGTGGATCAGCGTCTATCATAAGCACTTTCTTTCCTTCCTGTGCCAAACCTATTCCCAGATTCACACATGATACAGTCTTTCCGACTCCACCTTTTTGATTTGATACTGCAATAACCTTACACATAACATTTCCTCCTGTTTTTAATAATTCAATACATACAATTTCAAAAGTTCAATTATTTCTCTCTTCATCTGTTCCGTAGAATAATTCTTTGGAAAATACTTATGAAGCTGATCATTCTTAAACACTACCCTGTCCGTTTCTTTCTGCTTTATTTCGCTTAGAATATCTTCAACTCTCTGGGTTGTTAATTTTCCATCATCACTCAGTTTTTTCATACGCATTGCCTGTGATAACGATGGCGTGCATAATGTTAATTCCATAGCATCAAGAACATCCTTCTGCTCTTTTTTCTTTAGATATGCAATCTGCACGGCCGGAGTAAATCCCATTGAACCATCATCTACCTTTTCCAAAAGTTCAGGAATCAGATCTGCCATCTTGATATACCTCTGTACCTGCTTAGGACTGTCTCCAGTTTCCTCACTGATAATCTCCAATCCCTTTTTCCCTGAATTGTGGTCAACTTGTCCAGCTTTCCTTCTTCCTGATTTTCTTTTAAGCACATCATATTTCATCTTATAGGCAAATGCTTTTTCACTCGGCTGGATTCTCTCCCTTTGCAAGTTTGAATCTACCATTGCGATAACTGCCTGATCATCTGTCATAAAGCGGATTATCGTAGGTACTTTTCTATATCCCAGTTTTTCCGCTGCAAATATTCTTCTATGACCTGATATGATTTCGTAATATCCTTCCTTTCGTGGTCTCACTATTACCGGAGTTATTATTCCGTATTTCTTGATACTGTCCTGAAGATCTTTCATCTGGCTATCCATTTCCACTCGAAACGGATGGTTTTCAAATACTCTTAGCCGTTCAATCGCTATTTCAACGATCTTTTCATCTGGATCCATCTGATCCACTTTTTCTGCCATAGGCATCCTCCTTCTCCCTGAAATAAAAAAAATCCGCCCAGATTAGAACCTAATCTAATCTGAACGGAATACTCATTCAGGCTTGATATTTTCCAAGCAGAAATATTTTTAACCATTACCCTTTTGTTAGCTACACCAATTTACAGCCCTTTACACCAGTTGCATTATAGCTTTTCATTTCTGTTAGCAAATCTACAATAATTTTACTGTTAGCAATTTGCATTTTCTGTTAGCAAAAATGCTCATTTTTCGATTTGCTGTTAGCAGAAAAACAACAAAAAAACGGCAATGATTTTTCTCTCATTACCGCTTAAAATAGAGCGTTCCCTATAGGAATCGAACCTACAATAGAGTCTTAGGAGTTCAAGTCACTACAGAAAATCTATGTTTTTCTTGGTCAACATAAGTCAAGCAACAACTTGATTTTACTGACTTTCCTGTAAATCCATGTCAAAATAAGAAAACTGAAAATCATCCAAGTTAAGCACCTCTCGCTGACAAATGAGTGACACTGTCACCCTGAGGGTTCAACCATTCCGTTCCTGCGAATTCATATTTATGGCTACCATTCTCACTGAATATGCGGTAATGATAACACTGTTTTCTTATTAGATTATCTATATTATAACGTGTGTGAGGTCGGATGTCGATTGTTTTTTGACCATTATTTACTCCGCATTACACGTACTCTCTTCTATGTTATAAAATCAAGCATCTTCTGCATATACACCATCTCCATAATATAGAAAAGAGGAGTCCCCGCAGGTTCTCCCCCGGTCGCAGGCCTCACAGGTTTCTGCAACGCGATCACTGTATTTGCAGTTTATTCCGCAATGGGAATGGGTTTTCGGTCTCCATCCCGACCACTGGAACAGGTTTAAGGTCTCTGTTCCGACCTTATATACATCTTTTATATTTTAATTATGCAAGATAACTTTAGAATCTGCAACAAGTTGTTGCTAAATTAACTGCTTATTTATGAACTCAATTCCGTTACCAGTGAAGAATATCTTTTTGTCCGGTTCTTTATATCCTCCTCACTGACACCATAATAACAATATAAATCTCTGGCTATTTTCTTAAACCTTTTTATGACCGACTTATTTCCAGAGTAAGATATTCCAAATATATTCCAGGTATAATCTACCTCTATTTCCATTAAATCCTCACCAATTTTTATTTCATATAAATGAAAATCCATGGGAATTACATTATCAGGCATTTGGTCAATCAATTTATTTCTAATTTCCATTTCATTCAAAAAATTTTTAACAGATTCTTCATTATGAAAATCTGGTTTTGGAATATCCTTCCTTTGGCCCAAAAGTTCTGGTTTATGCTGCATAATCAAACTAGCTTTTAGATTTTTCTGTCGTTCTATCCAATTTGTTGCGGCAGGATTGATTTCCACTAAATCATAATGATCCTTTGCGTATTGCACCACTTCCGCAAGGGTATGCGGGTTGGCCGCTATTCTCTTTTCTATCCTTTTTCGTCTGGATTGATAGATAGCTTTTCGGATTCTAATCTTTAGAGATTGCTTTTGAGCTTCTCCAAATATAAAAACACTTGTGGGACCATCTTCACCATTTATTATAGAAACTTGATTGATACTTTTATTTTTCATAAGTGCCCTCTACTCACAAATCCCGATTATATCGGTGATTCACAATCTTTTAGCCAAAATCGCAGTTCCATAACCGTCACAGCAATTTTATACTTTACTTCGATTTCAATCTTTTCTGGTGGATTGACTAAAAGCCTATCAATATCATTTTCCTCAACACCAGCCATTTTTGCTATCGTTAGCTTGGATATGCCATAATAGGAAACAAGCACTTCCAACTAATGCATTGATTTGATATTTTCCTTTTACCGAACCCTCTTATGCCTTAATATCAAAACTTGATCTATCAGGTGCAGAAATACTCACAGATTCTGCTACAAGGCTTTGTGTCATACTTTTTACATCAGTACCAGTTACGGATAAGGTATAATCACCCGTTTCCTTTCTTTCTGCCGATTTTTCTGCACGTTTCTTTGCAGCTTTTTCTTCCTCTGCTTTTTTAGCAGCTCTTTTCTCTTTTACTTTTTCCTCTTTTTCTCTGTTCTCTTTTGCTTTTCGTTCAGCATTCTCTTTCGCTATTTTCCCATCTGGATCATTTGTACCAGATATTGCCACCGAAATATTTCCGTT